>NZ_JAOCDF010000003.1:0-146715 GCF_029840775.1 Empedobacter sp. GD03865 | reverse complement strand
CTTTTGCTTTTCTTAACAAAAAGAAAAGAAAAAGGGATACTTTATAGTTAACTACTCGGGAGGAATTGTCGCAAAGCGAGAATAATTTATTCAGTATAGTTAATAATATAATGGATACGATGCTGATGACATCATAATTAAGTTTCTATAAAGAAGCTCTTTTATAAAATAGGAGTGACAGAATCAAAAAAAAGGAGAACATGAGGTTCTCCTTTTTTAGTTGATAGTAATTATTGTTATCGTTGTTATGCTAATCAATGTTTATTATACTCTAGAATTAAATAACCTCAGCTACAACAAAAGTACTACCCCCAATGTAAATCATGTCATTTTCTGTTGCATTTGATTTTGCTGCAATTAATGCCTTTTCTACTGTATCAAAAAAGTGTTTATCGGTAATATCTTCTGGAATTATTTTATACAATTCATCGATATCATATTTTCGAGGAACATCTGGTTGACAGAAATAATAGGTTGCTTTTTTTGGAAAAAAATTTAAAATAGATAAAACATCTTTATCATTCACAAATCCTAAAACCAAATGCAATTGATTATAAGCTTGCTCATTTATTTGTTTTGAAACTTCTGCTAAACCATGTGGATTATGCGCAGTATCAGCAACAATTAATGGATGTTGTCCTAAAATATCCCAACGTCCACGCAAATTTGTATTCTTTACAACATTCAATAAGCCATTCGCAATATTTTCAGGGGAGATCGCCCAATTTTGTTTTTGCAATTGCTCAATAGCGGTTAAAACAGTACGTTTATTTTTAATTTGATAAGATCCTTTCAAATCTGAAGGCAAATCTTGAAAATGTTTTTCTTCTGCAAAAATGATTTCTGCATTTCTATCTTTCGCTACTTGTTCAAAAACTGATTTTGTCTCTGCTGTTGTTTCACCAATTACAATCGCTGTGTTTGGTTTTATGATACCAGCTTTTTCAAAAGCAATTTTATCCAACGTATCACCCAAAAATTGTGTATGATCCAAACCTATATTCGTAATAACAGAAAGTTCTGGTAAAATAATATTCGTAGAATCTAATCGTCCTCCTAACCCTGTTTCTATAATCGCGATATCTACTTTTTGTTGTGCAAAATATTCAAAAGCCATCGCAATTGCAATTTCGAAAAAAGACGCTTTTTGATCTATAATTTTTTGTTCGTGCTTATTTACAAAATCAATCACAAATTCTTCATCCGCCATTACACCATTAATGCGCATACGTTCACGAAAATCCTTTAAATGTGGTGAAGTTGTTAAACCAGTTTTGTATCCCGCTTCTTGAAGTATTGAAGCTAACATATGAGACGTACTTCCTTTACCGTTTGTTCCTGCGATATGAATCGTTTTAAACTTCTTTTGAGGATTTCCTAAATATTCACATAATTCAGTAATATTCGTTAAATCCTTTTTAAATGCAGTTGCTCCTACACGTTGAAACATTGGTAAATTAGAAAATAACCAATCAATGGTTTCTTGATACGTTCTCATTTGTACAAAAATTTATACGAAGATACGCAGGGATAAAATAAAAGTCGATTTCTTCCGAAGAAAAAATCGACTTGATATGATGAATATTTTGTTCAATTAATCTGAATAATCCTGACGAGTCGTTAAAGTTCTTTTTAAATAAAAGAATCCAAAAACTGCTGCAGCTACCGAAGCTACAAGAATCATTAATTTAGCTTCATTCACATAATCAGGATCTTTAAACGCCAAAATCGATACGAAAATAGACATTGTAAAACCAATTCCTGCTAACATTCCTGCACCAAAAACACGTTTAAAGTTTACAGCTGTTGGCAATTCACTTAATCCCAATTTTACAGCTATAAAAGTCGCTAAGGTTACACCAATTGGTTTACCTACTACTAAACCTAAGAAAATTCCAGCTGCTAACGGGAAACTAAAATGTGAGAATCCTCCACCATCAATAGTAATTGCTGTATTTGCTAAAGCGAATAATGGTAAAATGATGAAGGCAACTGGTAAATGTAAAAAGTGTTCTGCTTTTGCACAAAGAGATTTGGATTGATCTTTATTAAAAGGAATTGTAAAAGCCACTAAAACACCTGCAATTGTTGCGTGTATTCCTGAGTGTAACATAAACCACCATACAATAATTCCACCAATTATATAAGGTATGATTGTATTCACCTTCATTCGATTTAAACCAAATAATAAAGCTAAAACACCCATTGCAATCCCAAATTGAGTAATATCAAAAGGTAACTCAGGATTAGGATAAAATAATGCAATCACCAAAATAGCACCTAAATCATCAATTACTGCAAGTGCCGTTAAAAACACTTTTAAAGACATTGGTACTCTTTTACCTAACATTGTAATCACTGCAACGGCAAATGCAATATCTGTCGCCATTGGAATTCCAAATCCATTAATGGTATCAGTTCCATAATTCAAAGCAGCAAAAATTCCAGCAGGAAGTAACATACCTCCAACTGCAGCAAAAATGGGTAAAATTGCTTTCTTTACATTGGAAAGTTCTCCAATTAGCATTTCACGTTTTAATTCTAATCCAATTAAGAAAAAGAAAATAGCCATTAATCCATCGTTGATCCAATGTGCAAAAGAATGCCCGAATAGATCCAAATGCCAAAGGCTTTGGTAAGAATCAGCAAACATTGAATTGGCAACAATTAACGAAAATAGTGTACAGAAAATTAAAGTAATTCCGCCAGAAGTTTGGCTATGAATAAATTTTTGAAATAGTTTAGAAACAATCATTTTATTTTTTTTAATTTGGTAAAAATAATGAACTCGTTTTTAACCGCCTAATCTAAACGAAACAATAAGACCTAAATTATCATTTATATAATCTTTAAAATACTTTTTTGATACCAATTGCTAAAATTAAACATCTTTTCGATGATAAAAACAAATATGAAAGGTAAAATCAGCAAGAAATAATTATGAGATTGAATGATAAAAAAACTACAAAACACTAAAAATCTAATATGTTCTAAATACGGTACCCATCTTTTTTGTTCTAATTGTGCACCAATATTTATTAATGTAATCAAGACAAATACAACGAAGAAACCTTTGGTTAAATTATCAAATTGATCAAAGTAATATGTTAGAATACTCATCGCAAAAAACGATAAAATCAATTGTAAATTAATATAACCTTTGTATTTGAAATGATAACTATTCACTTTATTCTTAGACATCCATTTCTTTTCAATAATTGGTCTTATTTCCTGATCCATAACCGCTGGACTACCAAAATATATTGTCAATTTTTCTTTAATAGATGATTTTCTTCGAGCAGCCTCGTACAACTCTAAATAATAATGAAAATGTTGCCACAAAAAACTGTAACTATTGATAGGATGAGTTAATCCATATTTGGGTTTTTCTTCTTCTTTCTGAAAAGTACCAAATAATTTGTCCCAAAAAACAAATACATCTCCATAATTTTTGTCCAAATATTTTTCGTCAGAAGCATGATGAACACCATGAAGAGAAGGCGTTATAAAAATATATTCGAGCCATTTTTGTTTCTCCAAAATCTGCGTATGTGTAAAAAAAGAATACACGCCATGAACCACCAAAATCGTCATTACTAAATTTGGATGAAAACCAATAAAAGGCAAAATACACCAGAATACATTGCGAACAATTGCTTGTAAAGTCGTTATACGTGCCGCAACCGTGAAATTAAATTCTTCGGATTGATGATGCACAATATGGGCTCCCCAAAAAATATTGACTTCATGTCCCAAACGATGATACCAATACCAGACAAAATCTGTCGCTAGAAGCATCACAACCCAAATCCACCAAGCATTTGAAATATCTAATAGACGATAACTTTCGTAAATCCAAACATACAAATTGTAAAAACTTGCCGTAATAAAAAGATTCAATAATCGTTCTGCAATTCCTATTGAAATATTAGAAACTGAACTTTCATATTTATAGATATTCTTTAATTTCTTCTTTTTAACAACTACATATTCAAGCCATAAAAAAAGAAAAAAAGCTGATAAAGCAAAAGCTAAATACTCGGGATGATTCATTTTTAAGCACTTAAAAATTGATTAATATGTTGATTAAAAAGTATCGGCTGCTCCATCATCGGCACATGACCACAATGATCGATATAAGCTAATTTTGCATTAGGTAAATGTGCAAAAAACTCTTCAGCAACATCTGGCGGTGTCACAATATCTTGTTTTCCCCAAACTAACAAAACTGGCTGATCTATTTTATGTAAAAGATGTTTCAAATTTTGTCGCTTTGCATCTCGCGCAATCGAAATTATAGACAAAGCTTTTGTAGGCGTATTAGCGGTCGAAAAAACATCATCTACCAATTCTTTTGTAACAACATTTTTTGTTTCAAAAACTTCTTCTACCTTATTTTTGATATACTCATAATCTCGCACACGTACAAAAGAAGCTTGTAAATTGTTTTCATATAAACCAGAACTTCCTGCTAAAATCAATTTATCAACCAAATTTGGATGCGCCAACGCATATAACAACGCAATATGTCCACCCAAAGAATTTCCAATTAATATTGGATTTTCAATTTTATTGGATTTAATATAATTTTCTAGAAATTGAACTAAATTTTGAAGTGAATTTCTTTTGAAATGAGTAGAAAATAAAGGAAAAGTTGGTGTATAAACATTGTAATTTTCTTCAAGATTCTTGATAACATTTCCCCAATTACTAAGGCTTCCAAATAAGCCATGAAGTAAAATAACATCTTTATTTTTCGAATATTTCATATCGCATTTATTCTTTGTTACCGAACAAATGTAAATAAAATATTTTTAAACTCTATTAATTATATAGATTTTATAGATTATATATAATTCCAGACGAATGGTCTTTGCTTGCACCAGTTACTGAAGCTAAACAATTAATTTGATTCGTAAATTTTCTGTATCCTAAAAATGCAAAAATTAATGCTTCTTTAAAATCAATTAAATTATCAGTTGGAATGATGATTTCAACAGTTGATAATTCTCGTAAACGATTGATAAAAAATGAATTTCGAACTCCTCCTCCAGTTATCAACACATTGTTGATATCGTATAAAGCAAAGGTATTTTTAATTTGAATTACGAAATGCTCCACACAACTTCTCAGTTTATCTTCGGTAGGAATATCGTACTTATCAACAATTGTTAAAAACTCATTCGTTACCCATTCAAAACCTAATGATTTTGGGAAAGGTTGATGATAAAAATTCAGAAGGTTCAATTCTCCAACTAATGTAGTATTAATATATCCTTGTTCTGCTAATTCTCCATTTTTATCATATTCAAACCCGAGTTGTTTGGCATAATGATTCAAAACAATATTAATCGGACAAATATCAAACGCAATTCGTTTTCCATTTCTATTCATCGAAATATTCGAAAAACCTCCAAGGTTTAAACATGCATCATAGTTAGAAAATAATAATTCGTCTCCAATCGGAACCAAAGGGGCTCCTTGTCCTCCTAAAATAACGTCTTGTGTTCTGAAATCACACACCACTTTTTGTTGACAACGCGACGCTATTGCTGCACCGTTTCCTATTTGCAAAGTGAATGATTTCTGCGGTTGATGAAAAATAGTTTGCCCGTGAGATGCAACAAAATCTACTTTTCCAATCTTATTTTTATGAATAAATTCTTTTACTTTCTCCCCAAGAAAATAACCAAACTCTACATCTAATTGACATAAATCTATTGCCGAATATTGAAAAGCTTCTGTTAGTTTTTTTCGCCAATCAGATGAATAATCTATAGTTTCGGCAAGTAAAATTTCGAAATGTTGGTTATCATCAAATCGGACATAGCAAATATCCAAACCATCTAACGAAGTTCCAGACATTAAACCAATGCAAAAAGTAGGGTTTTTCATGCTGTAAATTTAATGAGAGAAATTGATAGTTTATTGGTTTAGAAATTAGAAATTTTGAAGAACTTAGAAAACTATTTTCATTTTTTCCTTGATGAAAAAACGAAACAAAAAAATCAAGACCTCAATAAATCGGCTAAAAATGATTCATTCTACGCGAAAAGATTTAAAAACCTATCGGTTAAATCTTTTTATCGCTTCGAATTTCTTCATTTTTTTACGCCTTTTTATTGAAAGGTCATTTGAAATTCCTTTGAATAAGTAAATTGGTTTTCAATTATTAATAAGGTATGATTCTGAAAAAAGTATAAATATTATTACTCAAAACTCAGAACTTATTACTCACAACTCGAGATGCGTTAGGGATAGGAGTGGAAATCCTTTGCGTGGAACGAAGCGATAGCGGAGTTACAAAGCAAAGATTGCAACGAATAGCCCGCCCGAAGGGAACGCCCAAATCATTAGAAAAATTGTTTTGATAATTCTTAGGTTATTGCGAATATATCAGTTAGAAATTCTAATGATAAAAGCTTATATTTGAAACACAATTAATACAAACAAAACATGGCACAAGATGTAATCTTCGATTTGATTGAAGAAGAAAAAGAAAGACAACTGAATGGAATTGAATTAATCGCATCAGAAAACTTTGTTTCGGACAACGTAATGCGCGCGATGGGTTCTGTTTTGACAAATAAATATGCAGAAGGTTATCCTGGAAAGCGCTACTACGGTGGTTGCGAAGTTGTAGACGAAGTAGAAACTATTGCAATTGATCGTTTGAAAGCGTTGTTTAATGCAGAGTATGCGAATGTGCAACCTCACTCAGGATCTCAGGCAAATGCAGCTGTTTACTTAGCATGTTTGAAGCCAGGAGACAAGATCTTAGGATTCGATTTATCGCACGGTGGGCACTTAACTCACGGTTCTCCTGTTAACTTTTCTGGGTTAACTTACCAAACTTCTTTCTATGGAGTGGACAAAGAGACGGGGAGAATTGACTACGAAGCTATGGCAGAAACTGCTCGTAAAGAGAAGCCTCAAATGATAATTTGTGGTGCTTCGGCATACTCAAGAGACAT
Source organism: Empedobacter sp. GD03865 (assembly GCF_029840775.1). Classification (NCBI taxonomy): domain Bacteria; kingdom Pseudomonadati; phylum Bacteroidota; class Flavobacteriia; order Flavobacteriales; family Weeksellaceae; genus Empedobacter; species Empedobacter sp. GD03865. The sequence goes on along the minus strand of NZ_JAOCDF010000003.1, from coordinate 139,741 downwards.
AGATTATGCTAAATTTCGTGAGGTAGCTGATGAAGTTGGTGCTTTGTTATTGGCTGATATCTCGCATCCTGCTGGATTAATTGCCCGCGGAATCTTGAACGATCCTATGCCTCATTGTCATATCGTAACGACGACAACTCACAAGACTTTACGTGGTCCTCGTGGTGGAGTTATTATGATGGGGAAAGATTTTGAGAACCCTTGGGGAGCAAAAACTCCTAAAGGTGAAGTGAAAATGATGTCTCAAATCTTGAACGGAGCAGTGTTCCCTGGTACACAAGGTGGACCTTTAGAGCATGTAATCGCGTCTAAAGCTGTTGCTTTTGAAGAGGCATTATCTGACGGTTATATGGACTATATTGTACAAGTTGTGAAGAATGCGAAGGCTTTGGCTGCGGCATTGGTTGCAAGAGGTTATGACATTGTTTCTGGAGGGACAGATAATCACTGTATGTTAATCGACTTACGTAACAAAGGTATTTCTGGGAAACAAGCAGAAAACGCATTAGTTTTAGCAGAAATCACTTGTAACAAAAACATGGTTCCTTTCGATGATAAATCTCCTTTCGTTACATCGGGGATTCGTTTGGGGACGGCAGCTGTAACAACTCGTGGGTTGGTTGAAGCAGATATGCAAACTGTTGCTGACTTGATTAACGAAGTATTAATGAACATTGATAATGAAGAAATCATTGATGGAGTTGCAGATCGTGTAAACGAGTTTATGTCTTCTCGTCCATTATTTCAAATGAAATAAGTAGAAACTTAGTTTCGATTATAACAATAGAAAAGTCCTGAGCATTGCTTAGGACTTTTTGTTTGATATAAAACGTCGAGATCTTTTAACTAAAATCTCCTTAGGTTTTATGTAAAATCACTTGACGTTTTTATTGAAATGTCTTGAGGAAATAATTTATTTCATTCTAACTTATAATAAGATTGAACTAATAAGAATTCTAATTAGATATATGATTACACAAATTATCATCCTGAATAAAGTAATAACTAAGTAGAAGTATTTCTTCAATACATATGTTAAAGAATAATTATTCAAAAGTGTTTTATAGATTTTTATTCCGAATGATAAATATAATTGTTAGAATCTATTAAAAGTTTTATTACTTCTTTATAATCTAAAGTAAACATTATAAAAAAAGCAACTTCGAGATGAAGTTGCTTTTCTATTTAAAATAATATAAGTCTTTGTTCTTACGCATTCAATGCTTCTGCACCACCAACGATCTCTAAGATCTCGTTTGTAATAGCAGCTTGACGAGCTTTATTGTATTGAATTTTCAATCCTTTTTGTAACTCGCTTGCGTTGTCTGTTGCTTTATGCATTGCAGTCATACGTGCTCCGTGCTCAGAAGCGTTAGCATCTAATACGGCTTTGAATAATTGCGTTTTCAACGTTTGAGGGATTAAGTCTCTTAAAATTTCTTCTTTCGAAGGGTTGAAGATATAATCTAACTCTGCTGAATTGTTTGCTTCTTCTTCAGTTTTCTCTAAAACGACTGGTAAAAATTGTTCGTCTTGTACAATTTGAACAGCTGCATTTTGAAATTGATTGTAGATAATTCTGATTTGATCAAAGTCACCTGCAGTAAATTTCTCTACTAAATCGTCTGCAATTTCAGCTACATCTGCAAAATTTAAATTATCCCAAATGCTTGATGCATTTTTATAGATAGTTTGTGTTTTACTAAAAGTATCATTAGCTTTTTTACCAATTGCTAAAATTTCTACGTGCTTACCAACTAATTCGTTAGCTAATAACGCATTTACTTTTTTGATGATGCTTGAGTTGTATCCTCCACATAAACCTCTATTTGAGTTAATAACGACTAAAAGTACTTTATTAACTTCGCGCTCTTCTGTTAATGCACCTCCTACTTCAGCTTCTAAAGTAGAACTTACATTTTGTAAAAGTTCACGTAATTTATCTGCATAAGGACGTAACTGTACGATAGAATCTGTAGCACGTTTTAGTTTTGCAGCAGAAACTAATTTCATAGCACTTGTAATCTGCATTGTAGAACCTACAGAAGTAATACGGTTACGTATATCTTTTAAATTTGGCATAATTCTATTTGAGATGAAGGATTAAAAGGAACTTAGAGATTCGGAAACCTCTAAGTTTCATTTATATTTTATTAGTATTTAGAAGTAGTTTCTGTGATAACTTTCTTCAATACATCCATAATTTCATCAGTCCATTTACCTAAACGGATAGATGTTAAAGTGTCTGCATATTTGTTGCGCATTAACTCAACAAAGTCAGCTTGCCACTCTTTCACTTGGTTAACTGGAACGTTTTTCAACATACCGTTAGTACCCGCATAAATAACTGCTACTTGTTCTTCTACTGGAATTGGAGCGTTAACACCTTGTTTTAATAACTCAACGTTACGTTCACCTTTACCAATTACGTTCATTGTAGCTGCATCTAAATCAGAACCAAATTTCGCGAAAGCTTCTAACTCACGGTATTGTGCTTGGTCTAATTTTAATGTACCAGATACTTTTTTCATTGGTTTTGTTTGTGCAGAACCACCAACACGAGATACAGAGATACCTACGTTGATCGCTGGACGAACACCTGAGTTGAATAAATCAGACTCTAAGAAAATTTGTCCATCTGTAATAGAAATTACGTTTGTTGGGATATATGCAGAAACGTCACCAGCTTGAGTTTCAATAATTGGTAATGCAGTTAAAGAACCACCACCTTTTACGATACCTTTCATTGATTCTGGTAAATCATTCATTTGAGCAGCAATTGTATCATCTTTAATAACTTTAGCAGCACGCTCTAATAAGCGAGAGTGTAAGTAGAATACATCTCCAGGATATGCTTCACGTCCTGGTGGGCGACGTAATAATAAAGATACCTCACGGTAAGCAACAGCTTGTTTAGATAAATCATCATAAACAATTAACGCTGGACGACCAGAGTCACGGAAATACTCTCCGATTGCAGCACCTGCCATTGGAGCATAAACTTGCATTGGAGCAGGATCAGATGCATTTGCAGCAACTACTACTGTATATTTATCAGCACCATGGTCTTGTAATGTTTTCATAATACCAGCTACTGTAGAACCTTTTTGTCCTACTGCAACATAAATACAGAAAACTGTTTCACCTCTATCGTAAAATTCTTTTTGATTTAAGATTGCATCTAAAGCAACAGAAGTTTTACCTGTTTGACGGTCACCGATGATTAACTCACGTTGTCCACGTCCAATTGGAATCATAGAGTCAATAGAAACGATACCTGTTTGTAATGGTTCGTTTACTGGTTGACGGTATAAAACTCCAGGAGCTTTACGCTCGATAGGCATTTCATATAATTGTCCTTCGATTGGTCCTTTACCATCGATAGGATTTCCTAACATATCTACAACACGTCCTAACATTCCTACTCCTACGTTAATAGAAGCAATTCTGTTTGTACGTTTTACTGAGTCCCCTTCTTTAATTCCTTTTGAAGGTCCGAAAAGTACAATACCTACGTTATCTTCTTCAAGGTTTTGTACCATTCCTTCTAATCCGTTTGAGAATTCTACTAATTCTCCGTATTGAGCATTGTCTAACCCGTAAACGCGAGCAATACCATCCCCAACAGTTAGAACGGTTCCAACTTCTGCTAATTCAACTGCTGAATCAAAGCTAGATAGTTGTTGTTTTAATATAGCTGAAACTTCAGCTGGATTTATTTCTGGCATTTCTGAAATATTTAAAATTTAGGAATGTATTTTTATTTTGAAAAATCTTTTTTTAATGTAGCTAATTTTGTTTTGATTGATGAATCAATTTGAGTATTACCTATTTTCAAGATAAAACCACCGATTAAAGATACATCAATTTTATTTACTACATTTACTTGACTACCTGCTGCTAAAGTTTGTTTTGCTTTTGCAACAATGTTATCTATTGTTTTTTGATCTAACTGAACAGCTGAAGTAATTTCTGCTGTTACAATATTATTTGCAAGATTATAATTTGCAATGAACTGATCTGCTATTTTAGACAAGATATTTTCTCGTCCTTGTTTTACAACTAATGAAATAAATGTGTTCGTTGTTTTAGAAAAAGATTTAAAAATTTCTTTTAAAACAACTTCTTTTTTACTCGCTTCAATAATTGGAGAATTTAAAAATGATTTTAGATCATCACTCTCTTTAATTATTTTGCACACATCATTCATTTCAGCATATACAACATCTGCTTGATTAGTTTCATTAGCAAATTGCATCAAACTCTTAGCGTATCTTTGTGCTGCTCTGAATCCTGCCATGTTTAGTTAAATTTAACTTGATCAATAACATTATTAACTAAGTCTTCTTGAGCAGTTTTATCTGCTAATTCTTTCGTTAATATTTTTTCAGCAATTTCAATAGATAACTGTCCAACTTGATTTTTGATATCTGCCATAGCTGATACTTTTTCATTTTGGATAGCTGCTTTTGCGTTCTCAATTAATTTGTTAGCTTCTACAGATGCAGAATTTTTCGCCTCGTTGATGATATTTTCTTTCATTTCACGCGCTTCTTTTAAGATTGCATCACGTTCTGCACGAGCTTCTTTTAAGATTTTCTCGTTTTGAGCATTAAGTAAAGCCATCTCTTCTTTCGCTTTTTTAGCTGCGTCTAATGCATCTTGAATAGATTGTTCTCTATCTTTAACAGCAGATAAAATTGGTTTCCATGCTAATGATCTTAACAATACTAATAAGATGATAAAAACTACCGCAGTCCAAAAAATAAGACCAACTGAAGGTGTAATTAAATCCATTGTGTGTATGTATTAAATTTTATTTTCTAATTAATTTTTTAATGAATTAGCTTCAACAACCAACCGTTACTGAAGCTAATTTAAATTCAAATATTATCCGTTACCTAATAACGCAACTACGATACCAAATAAACCTGCACCCTCGATTAAGGCTGCTGCGATAATCATAGCTGTTTGAATTTTTGAAGCCGCTTCTGGTTGTCTAGCGATTCCTTCCATAGCTGATCCACCGATTTTACCGATACCTAAACCAACTCCTAAAACTGCTAAACCAGCTCCGATTGCTGCAATACTTCCTGTCATGATAATTGTATTTAATTATTAAAAAATTATTTTTATATTTCTTTGTTCTTAATGATGATCGTGTTCTGCTACTGCTGTTCCTATGAACAATGAAACTAACATAGTAAACACAAATGCTTGTAATGCCGCTACTAATAATTCTAAACAGTAGATAAATAATGCTAAAGGAATAGATCCAGCAGACATTGCTTCTGTTTGAAATATAAAAATTAACGAGATTAAAGACATAATAATAATGTGACCTGCTGTAATATTCGCAAATAAACGAATCATTAAAGCGAAAGGTTTTGTAATAATCCCGATTAACTCAATTGGAGCTAAAATTAATTTTACTGGAACCGGTACACCTGGCATCCATAACATATGTCCCCAGTAACCTTTGTTTCCTGAGAAATTAATTACGATTAATGCGATTAATGCTAATACAAATGTAACTGCGATATTACCTGTAACGTTAGCTGCACCTGGTAACAATCCTAATAAATTGTTGATCCAAATGAAGAAAAATAACGTTAATAAATAAGGCATAAATTTCGCATATTTTTTCTCACCGATATTTGGAATTGCTACTTCATCACGAACAAAAATAATAATTGGCTCGATGAATCCTGCAATACCTTTTGGTACCATATTTCCTTTTTTGTAGTTAGATGCAACTGCAGAGAAAACTAAGATTAAAATCACGAAAGAGATTAACATTGATGTTACATTTTTCGTAATAGAAAAATCTAAGGGTTTTTCATTCTGTAAATGAATAGCACCTTTCTCATCAACATGAGGTTTGATTGTACCTTGCGCATCTGTTTTGTAGATTTTTTCGTGGTAGTTGATATAGTAGTTTCCGTTACTTTCAACAACCGCTTCGTTGTGGTGAAATTTAGAAGACATAAAAACTTGTAAACCATTATCCCATAAAATAACAGGTAATGCAACTCCTACACTTTTTTCTCCTTCTCCCCATAAATGCCAATCGTGCGCATCTGCAATGTGGTGCATGATACCTGGCACTGGGTTAAATGTAGACTCGCCAGATTTCACTTTAGCAGCTTCCTCTTGACTTTTTACTTGCTCACTTTTAATTAACTCCTCAAACGTTTTTGGAAGACTTTCGTGCGGAACTGCTGTAGAGGCGAATCCGAAATTGAAAAGTAATAAAAACGCTAATAACGCTGAAAATTTCATGTATAATTCCTTTGTTTCTAAATTGCGTGCAAAATTATAGTAAATTAACCACTTACCAAAGTCAAATGCTAAAAATCATTAAACTTTTTTTAACTTTAAATTAATTAAGCGAATAAACACTAAAACTTCGGCTAGCAAAATTACAAAATAACTTATAATTAATTGTACAACATTTGATTTAATTTGTTCATTCACAACAATCAATGCTAATACAATTGCCATCTTCGCTATCATCCCTCCCATAAAGGCAAAACCAACATATTCTGGAAACTTTATCTTCACAAAACATCCAACTTGCAAAATCATTAACGTAATTAATCCAATTATTAAATACATTTTTGGAACAATTAGCGGATTTTCGCTAAAATTATAATGCACAACAATTGCGTAATGAATACCACAAAAAATTGCTACCATTGCAATAAAAGAAAGTGCTAAAAGAATAAATTTCTTAATCATTAAAATTATTTTTTCGGTAATTGCTTCAACATCAAATATAATCCTGCAAAAACTCCCAGCAAAGATAAGCCAGCCGTCCATAATGGCTTGTCTGTTTCCATTTTTTTATCCAAAAAAGTTCCTAACCAAGCAAATAACGCAATCGTTACCGCCATCTGTATTCCCATCCCAGAAAACTTTAAATATTGATTTACACCTTCGGTCTTTCGTTCTTCTTTCATAAGTTTTATGTAATTTTGCAAAAAATTATTTCGTGGTAAAGATAGGAAACATAGAATTACCAGACTTCCCTTTATTGCTTGCACCAATGGAAGATGTGAGTGATCCGCCATTTCGTCGCCTATGCAAAATGCATGGTGCAGACTTGATGTATACAGAGTTTATTTCTTCTGAAGGATTGATTCGTGATGCAATAAAAAGTCGTCAAAAATTAGATATTTTTGATTACGAACGTCCTATTGGTATTCAAATTTTTGGTGGAGACGAAGAAGCCATGGCAATGTCAGCTAAAATTGTAGAGACAGTTCAACCTGATATTGTTGACATCAACTTTGGATGTCCTGTAAAAAAGGTTGTTTGTAAAGGCGCTGGAGCTGGTGTATTAAAAGATATAGATTTAATGGTACGTTTAACAAAATCTGTTGTTGAAAGTACACATTTACCAGTTACTGTAAAAACGCGTTTGGGTTGGGATTCTGACTCGATCAACATTTATGAAGTTGCAGAACGTTTGCAAGAAACAGGTATCAAAGCTTTGTCAATTCACGGTCGAACACGTACACAAATGTATAAAGGAAATGCAGACTGGGAACCGATTGCAAAAGTAAAAGCGAACCCAAATATTGAGATTCCGATTTTTGGAAATGGAGATATTGATTCGCCACAAAAAGCCATCGAATACAAAGAAAAATACGGTGTAGATGGTGTAATGATTGGTCGTGCAGCTATTGGTTATCCTTGGATTTTCGAGCAAATTAAACATTATCGAGAAACAGGTGAATTGTTACCAGAACCAACAATTGTAGAACGAATGGAAGCGGCTAAAAATCACTTAAATTGGGCGATTGATTGGAAAGGAGAACGTACAGGAATTTTGGAAACACGTATGCATTATACCAATTATTTCAAAGGAATTCCAAATTTCAAACCTTATCGTACAAAATTAGTCACACAAGATAATCTTGTTGATTTGATGCAAACTTTCGAAGAAATCGAAAAAGAATTTATTCCGAAATTAGAAGAAATTTAATCGTTAGAAATAATTCATCTCTATAAAAAAATCCACCAATTACTTGGTGGATTTTTCATTTAAACTTGAGACTATAATTAATTACAATTATCTACAAGCAACACTTCTTCTGGATTCAGCATATCATATTTCATCAATACAACTTCGTCCACGTCTGCTCTAGATCGTAAAGTAACTTCATAAACTTCATCATTTACAGGATATTGTATCGTTGCTTTCGGACGTTTAAATGTTCCGCTAGTTTCCACAACAACACCTTCTACGCATTTCCCTGTTTTAGCCAATTGATCTTCTAATTGACTTTTCGAATATTGACTAAATCCGAATGCTGCAAGACCTAAAACTGCAATGACGATATAAAAATATTTTTTCATAGAATTAAAATTTAATGTTTCGTATTAGTTTTGTTTGAAACAAATTTAGATTCAATTCTATCGTTATAAAATCCCTATTATTAGCTAATTTTTAGTTTCACGTTTGGTTTTCAGCGCATAAAGTGCAAAAGTTCCCAACCAATGACTTCCCATATAATCATCATTTGAAATATTATTGAACGAATAATTGAAGTGATGATTTGCCCAATCATTCAAATAATTTAACTCTGGCAATTTATGTTCGATTTGATACAAAGCCGTTGCACGACTAAAATTCAAACCATCCAAATGAACCAATTGCCCATCCGTACGATCCAAAACAATTCCAGGTTTTAGCTCATGTTTTTTATCAAACAATTGTGGTAAAAATGATTTCAACCATTTTTTATATTCATCATGCGGATGAATTTTAGACATCAACAAAGCCTCTTCCAAACAAGCCGAAAGAAAATCTGATCCACTTGGTTCGAAAGCAATATTGCAACTTTTATCTTTTAAATAAAGACGATTTGCATTATCAGTAATCACTTTTTCGAATGTTTTATCATTCACAGAACGTGCATAATCTATCGCTAAACTCAAACCAAACGCCGTATTATCATGCGTTCCTGTACGAATTGGATAAACTAATTTCGGCAAATATTCTTTGTATCGAACAATAATCAAATCACTCAAAGGTTTCAGATTTTTTGCCCAAACTTGCGCATCTTTATCTTGCCAATTATTCAATTCCATTTGCAATTGTAACAACCAAGCCCAACCATAAGTACGCTCGAAATTCTTGTTATTTTTATCATTGAAAAAGGTCATTTCGACCGCAACATTTTCTGCTGTAATCAATTGATTTAACTCATTTCTAACCTGATTATTTTGATCCAATTCAGGAAAATCTTTCATCAATTTCACAATCGACCAAAATCCATGAACAGAAGAATGCCAATCAAAACAACCATAAAAAATTGGACGCAATTGCTTTGGCGTTTTCAAATCCTGATCACTTCCCAAAACATTTCCTAGTTTATTAGGATACTCAGTCTTGATACAATGCGTTGGTAATTCAAATATTTTTTTGGCTTGATCTAAGTGTAATTCTTGCGCAAAAACTGTAGATGATATAAAGGTTGATAAGATAATAAATCGTTTCATGAAGATTGTTTTTACTAAGATAGAAATTATTCTTTGCTTATACCAAGTTGATGATAATTCTACTAAAAATAGTCTTTTATAAATTAAATCTTATACCTCCCATTAAATATCCAGATAAAGTTTTAAGATTTACGTAACCTTGATAATCTGTTGTAGAAATATTTTTTAACATAGAATTTTGATTAAGATTAATAAAATTAAATCCTTGAATAAATAGATCAAAATTTTTTAATTTATAATCAATTTCAGTGTAAAAGTTCCAGTTTGTATTTTTTATTACTTCTATATTTTTAATAATTTGATTATCATTTAAAACTCCTACTTTAATTTTAGCATTCTTGTAATTGTAAGTAACTCCAAAATCATTTTTTATAGTAAATATATTTTGTCTATCAATTTTCTTATTATCATTAACAAACACTTGTAATGTGTTTTTATAATAAACTTGTAAATTTGACTTAAATCTTGATGTAAAATTAGTTTTTAGATTAAAATTAGTTGAATAAAGATTATTTAATTCATTATTAATTTTCTGAACATTTTCTGTATAATTAAGAATTCCATTCGCTTTAAAAGCTATGGGAATTTTATTAAAAATATAATCATAATTAATAAAAAGTAACAAATTATCTGTTTGTTCTGCCTTAAAAAACGCTTTGTAAATTAAATTATTTTGATAACGTATATCTTCAGCTATATCATTTTTATTTTGATCATAACTTACATTTACAAAAAATGTTCTTCCTTTACTTAGATTTAGTTTTAAATAATTTATCGACACACTGTTTGTTCTTTTTATAAATAGTTCGTCTATTGATGATTGGTCTAATATTGTTAAATAATCTACTCTTCTTTCGTAGGTATTTAGAAAATCTAAAGTTGGAATTCCGGCATCTAAATAGGAATACTTTAAGGTTAATTTTCCTCCTTTATTTAATGTATATGCAAGAGATACTACTGGAGAAATACTAAAATTTTGTTCTAATGATTTTTGATTAGAATTATAGTAATTAACAATTAAACTTGAAGATATTAAAAGATTTTTATTGTATAAATAACTAAACACACCTCCTATTACTGCATTAAACAATCTATTTTCTTCTTTATTTTTTTGATTTATTAAGGTTGATAAATTATAATTTTGTAATGATGTATTGGTATAATAATTATATGTAAATTTATTTTTTGAAGATTTTACTGAGTACCCGATTTTATAAAGATTAAATTTTGATTGGTTCGTATTAATTTCTTCTTGTTCTGTTATTAGATAATTTTTTGTTTGAGAATTAAAATCTAATGTCAATTCTCCCAATAAATTATCATTTAAAACATTAAACCAATTTAATTTCTGAATAAAATTTTGTTCTTTACTATTTTCAGAATATAAATTTTGATTAATATCAGAATCTATTGTGTTTTGAGTATAACCAAATTTTGAATCTAATACTACGTAATTATTTTTGTTAATTTTCCAATCCAAATTGAATACATTTTGAACAAAATAGGGTTTTTCATCAATTTGCTGAATTTCATTTAATTTGAAAATCCCATAATTTTTGTATGTATCTTGTCTTTTAATCGAAGTATTAAAATCAAATAAAGTATAATTTTTAATTAATAATTTGTCGTTAATTTTCTGATTATAATTTAGTGATGAAAAGAAGTTTTTACGATCATAAAAATTCCGTTGTTCTCTAAGAAAACTGGGAATATCCTTTTCATCTATTTTAGACACACCATTACCATTTCTTTTAATGGTTTGGTTCAACTCAAAATAATCTTCCATCGTCATAGCGACTTCTCCTATTGTATTGTAATGATTGATAAAAGCGATATTGCCTTTTTTATTGAAATTGAATAAGTTTATTCTATTATTTGTATTAAAATCATTACCTAACGCAAAAGAAGCGTTCCCAGATATTGTATTTTGATAATTTTCTTTTAGTTTAATATTTAATACTTTTTTTCCTCCAGAACTAAAGCTTTTTAATATATCATTAGGTTGGTAATTAGAAATCAAATCAATACCTTCTATCATTTCATCGGTAATATTCTTTGTTGCTAATTGATGTTTGTTTCCAAAAAATTCTGCACCATCAATCAAAATATTATCCATTTTTTTACCTTGATAATATACTACGCCATTTTCATCAATTTGCAATCCAGGCAACTTTTCTATTAAGTCGCCTAAAGTTCTTTCATTACCAGTTCTTATTGCTGCTAAATTATATTGTATAGTATCTTCTTTTACTTTACCAAAGCTTTTGTTGTTAATAATTACTTCTTCTAATTTAACAAGTTCTTCTGATAAAAATATTTCGATAGATTTACCTTCATTTAGTTCGATATTTTCTTGATATTGAGAATAATTAAGCACATTAACTTTTAGTGTATATACTCCTTTTTCTAAATTGATAAAATTAAAAAAACCTTGACTATTTGTTTTTTTAAAACCTTTAAACGTATCGTCTAAAAATAACTGAACCACTGCATTATGTAGTGGTTCGGAGTTATTATCTTTTACATAACCATTTATAGACAAATTTTGAGCAAATAGTAACGAACTGATGAAAAAAAAGAACTTAAAATAAACTATTTTTTTCATCTATTTTTATTCACTTTTAATAACAATTCTATTTGTTTTTACACCTGACGAATTTTCTATTTTTGATGAAATAGAAGACTGCTTCAGTTCTTCCATTTTCTTTGAATACTCTTGCGTCGTTAAGACATTAGAAAATGATGGAAGCTGTATTTCTTTTTCTGCTTTATTAATAGATTTTAAAGTAATGTATTTCTTATCTGTTTCTACTTCTACTATTAATCCTGGTAAACCATTAAAAATTTCAGGCCCATCTGTTATTGCTATCTCAGAAAGATACCATGCCGTAACTTGTCCTAATTTAGGGTCATCCAAAGTCGCTTTTTGGGCAGTATATCCTCCAACTGATTTTGTTTCATTGGTAATTTTCCATAAATTTTGCAAATCACTCTTTTGCATTACTGTAAGTTTTTCGCCTTTTATTTCAGTTGTTTTATAGATAGTTGATGTTTCCAAATTTTTATAAAATACATCACTTACAAATGAAATGGTCGTGTTTTTTACAATTCTTTTGTTTCCGTTCGTATTTTCTACTTGGTTATTGTTTTTATCATCTTCAGTTGCTAAAGTCTTATAAATAGATTCATTTCCATTTGTTTCCAAAACACTGTATCTTGGCTTAGACAGTCTATCTTTTATCATTTGCTGTGCATGCACTGGTAATTGTGCAACCTTGGCCTCATCTATTTTTACTGTTTCTACATATTCTATTGTATAAGAATTTTTGATAATCCCAATATTTTGTTTATCATTTTTCATTTTAATTTCATTAGTAGAAATACTATTTGAATTTAATTCATTTTCTGTTAAAGCTTTCTTATCTGAACATCCGTTCATTAACGTTAAAATAACTAATACTGTATACATTTTCATTGTTTTTTATTAAAGGCCCTTAAAACTATTAGTAGATTAAACTAATTAATCACAGTATATACCTGATTCAAAGTAGTATTCATATTCCCAACTACCATCAGAATAAAGAGTAAATGACTCTTCCTCATACTCATAGTAATAACAATCATCAATTAATGATGTAATTTCAGAATTATCATTTTTTAATTCTACCTCATTTGCCATTGCAAAAGTTCCAAAAAGTGCAAAAGCACTTGCTAATAAGATTTTTCTCATGCTTAAATTTTAAAATGTTAATAAATTAGTATTGATCAATATTCTAAAACTATAAATAAATAACCAAAAAAACAAATTATTATAGATTTAAGAATTTTTCTAACTCTTCTTTTGCTTGTAAACTTTCAGGAAAATTTTTCACATTTTGTTCAAAAAACTGTTTTGCTAAATCATTTTTCTTTTGTTTTACCAGATAATTTGCAACATTATTGATATACGTTTCTGTTGGTTGAAAAGAATAATTCAATTTTCTAGAAATCGTTTCAAAAGAATCCTTCACCAAATTTGGTTGATTCGGAATCTCTTTAATATTCACACGATAACCATCAAACTGCCAACGCAAATAATCAATCGAGCCAATCATCGGAACCGAACCATGTTCTTCGTCAATATATTGTTTGTAATGATAATTCAATGATTTATTCTTTGATGATTTCAAACGTTCGTCCACCTTTTTTATACTTTGATAATGGTCTCGTAAATGATCTGCATTTTGACTTTCACCAACTTGTGTTATCATCAAGAATCGATTCTCGAAAGAATGATTTTCTAAATTTTGATATAGATTCAATAATTCTTTGTCATTAAACCAAACACTTGGATCGTGCGCAACATATCCATTGAAAGTTTTGGGATGGTTGTACAAGGTTTTCAACGCAAAATAGCCACCTAAAGAATGTCCAATTAACAAACGAAAATCATTCACACGATAATTTTTCTGCATAAAAGGAAACAATTCATTTTGAATAAAATTCAGAAAATTAACATCATTTACATGTGTAAAATCTTTTGTTCGATCACCATTTTTATTCGTAATTCCGACAATGATCGATTCAGACATTTCTGGATAAAATCCCGATTGAAACTTAGAAACTACGCCTGTTAAAAATGTAAAATTAGATTCGGCATCTAACACATAAATCACTGGATAATTTACTTTTTGAAGTTTATTATTGGTATACGACTCGGGAAGATTCACCCAAATTTCTCGTTCAGTATTTAAGATTTTAGAATTTATTTTTTGGATTTCACCAATTGTTAATTTCTCTTGCGAAAAACCGATTTGCGAGAAAATCAAACAAAATAAAAGTAGGATTTTTTTCATGTATAAAATTTTTCTAAAAATAGTTATTTAGAATTATTCTACACAAATGATTTTGGACAGAAAAAACGACCTCATCATGAAGTCGTTTTTCTGTATAATTTGTATTTTTTTAACTAAAAATATTCCATTTCAAGCCAAGTTGAAATTTGAAATCTCGGTACGGAACATTTGGTGCTGCAAAATAATCAGGTTGTTTTGTAAACGACGCATTGATATGCTCACCACGAATGTAAAAACGCATATTACGAACCTTGAAATTGATAAAAACATCCAAAATAGGATAACCACCAATCTCTTGTATACTTGCTGGATCTTGCAATGCAAATTCGTTCAGAATTGGGATGTAACGCAAACCATTGTATTTCGTAAAATATGTTGCATTAATACCAGCTTGTAATTGAGCATTCTTATTGAATAATTCTCCTTGCCAATACAATGTTTCACGAATCAAGAAATCTGGTAAAGGCATATATTCTTCGTTTTTCGTTACTTTTTGATATTGTGCTGTCGAAACTAAATTAATCTTTCCGAAACGTAAATGATTTTCACCTTTTATCTTGAAATAATTAATATTATCTGTCAATTGTTTATAAACCAACAATTCGTTTAAATATACTTTATTGTCAATATTATAAATTGAGGCTTCTAAGGTTGTGTTAACTTTATCTAACTTTAACTTTGCAAAAAGATTTTGAATATTTTCGGTTTCAAATTTATTAACGTAGTTAAAATTATTAAAGAAACTTTGATTGTAAACTGCATTCAACGAAGGAAGTTTTGACTGAATAACCGCTCCAGCACTCAATGTATAACCTTCTATCGGCGTCACATCTAAAACCGCATCTACATTGTAAACACTTTTGTAATTATCAGATTGCAGATATTCAACATTTCCGTAAAGTTTCAATTTTTCATTCCAATCAAAATCCACTTTTCCAACAACTCCAAAAAGATTTTCCTCTATTTGCTTTGGAACTGCAACAATCGTCATGGCTTGATCAGCAAAAACGCGCAAATTCTGGAATTTAACACCAGCCTCTATCTTCACACGATCTGTCCACTGAAAACCAGCAGTTGTCGTATTGGATAAATCTGTAAAACTCTTTTTACTTCTATAATCCATTCCTGTAATAATCGGTGTAGAATATAAAGTTCCGTTTGGTGACGTATCCTCGTAGCGATATTTTTGTTTTTCATACGAAAATTTATACTTCAATTCAATTGGATTATAAAAAGTCGAATCTTTTTCATTCATTTTTTTTAAGATTCCGTACGAAGCATTCAATTCAATTCGACGTGCATCAAATTCAGATTTTGCTGTCTGCGAATTCACGGGAATATTACGAACATTTGTCATTCTGCGATCATCTTGCAAAATAAAATCGTTGATATCTTCTATTCCACCGTTCTCATTATTTTTCAGATTTTGTGCTGCATAGTTCCACCACAATTTGAAACGTTCCGATTTTGTTTTATAATTTGATGAAAAAACAAAGGTATTATTCTGCGCTTTTTCATGACGATAACGACCTTCAGAAATTAATCCACGATAATGAAACGTATAATTGAATTGCTTGTTGAAATTATGCGAAAATGTTGAAGACAAAAAGTTACCTTCTTTAACACCATTCTCGTAAATAAACTCGGTATATGGCGTTTTGACATCATAATATTTGATATCATTTGCATAATAATAATTGTATTTTTTACCAGTTGGTAACATCGACGGATTGAATGGCGTATTTTGATACTCCAAATCCACCACTACACCACCAACATTCGGAAAAAATAATTTTCCGAACGCATCATTGCGAATAAAATTTTGATTATAATAGTTTTTGATACTTAATGTCGTATCCAAAACCTCTGGTTTTCTGCCATTTGTCCAAAACTTATAATCGTCTATTTTGGTTTTATAATATGTAACCGAATCATTTGTTGATGATCCTTTTAATGGTTTTAAAACTTTTATTGAATCCTCCTGAGCTTGCGCTACAACAGCTCCTAATAAAAATAAACCAATGATTGTTTTTTTCATCCTGTTGAATAAATCCTTACAAAAGTAATCTAAAATTGAGAGATACAAAAAAACCCACTTATTTCTAAGTGGGTTAAATATTTTATAAATCTTTCTTAAAAAGTGAAAGTTGTTCCGTCAGCGCCGTCTTTTAGTTGGATACCTAATGCACTTAATTCATCACGAATTTGATCTGATAATGCCCAATTTTTATCTACACGTGCCTGATTACGCATTTCGATTAGCATTTTTACAACACCATCTAATTTATCTGAACTTTCGTTTGCAGCTTCTGTATCCAAACCTAAAACATCATGAACAAAACCATTCATAATTGCTTTTAAACGTTCTAAATCTTCTGCTGTAATATTCTCGAAACTATCTTTGATTGAATTAATCATTTTCACTGCATCAAATAAATGTGCGATCAATATCGGCGTATTGAAATCATCATCCATTGCGGTATATAATTTCGTTTCTAATTCATCAATATTAACGGTAGAAGTTTTCTTTGGTGTAATTGTTTCTAATGTTTTCAATGCTTCAACCAAACGATTATATCCTTTTTCGGAAGCTAACATTGCATCATTCGAAATATCTAAAACACTGCGATAATGCGCTTGTAAGAAACAAAAACGTACAACAGCAGGATGAAATGGTTTTTCGAAGAAATCATTTTCACCATTCACTAATTGCATTGGCAAAATATAATTTCCTGTCGATTTACTCATACGCTGACCATTCATCGTCAACATATTTGCATGCATCCAATATTTTACTGGTTCGTGACCGTTAGAACCTTTTGCTTGCGCAATTTCACATTCGTGGTGAGGAAATTTAAGATCCATTCCACCTCCATGAATATCGAAATAATCTCCAAGATATTTTGTACTCATCACTGTACATTCTAAGTGCCAACCAGGAAAACCATCTCCCCAAGGTGAAGCCCAACGCATAATGTGAGCAGGCGAAGCGTTTTTCCAAAGTGCAAAATCAACTGGATTTTTCTTCTCTCCTTGCCCGTCTAAATCTCTTGTATTATTGATTAATTCTTCGATGTTACGATTACTCAATTCACCATAATCAAGTCCTTTTTTGTTGTAAGCTTCCACATCAAAATAAACTGATCCGTTTACTTCATAAGCAAATCCTAAATCAATTAATTTTTCTGCTAAAGCAATTTGTTCTAAAATATGACCTGTCGCTGTAGGCTCGATTGTTGGAGGTAGTAAATTAAATTTTTCTAAAACTTTATGAAAATCAACTGTATACTTCTGTACGATTTCCATTGGTTCTAATTTCTCTAATTTAGATTGTTTTACAAAACGATCATTTTCTACATTTCCATCATCCGTTAAATGTCCAGCATCAGTAATATTACGAACGTAACGAACTTTGTAACCCAAAAATTTTAGGTAACGATAAATCATATCAAACGACATAAACGTACGTACATTTCCAAGATGCACATTACTGTAAACGGTAGGTCCACAAACATACATTCCAACATTATCTTGATTAATTGGTTCGAACGTTTCTTTCTGTCCCGTTAAGGAATTATGTAATTTTAATTGATTTTCTTTTACCATTTTATAGGATTTATAATTTAAACATTGAAAGGAGTTTTCATTCCGATGTACGAAATAAACTCTTTTCTTAATTGCTCACTTTCTTTAAAAGCTCCACCAAATTCAGCTGTTACAGTACTTGATTCGATGTCTTTAATTCCGCGCGAATTTACACACAAATGTTTCGCATCAATAATACATGCAACATCATCAGTTCCCAAAGCTTCTTGCATTGCTTTCACAATTTGCATTGTCAAACGCTCTTGTACCTGCGGACGTTTTGCATAATATTCTACAATACGATTCATTTTAGACAAACCGATTACTTTCCCTTTCGAGATGTAACCAACATGTGCACGTCCAACGATTGGTAAAAAGTGATGCTCGCAAGTCGAATAAACCACGATATCCTTTTCAACCAACATTTGATTGTAGTTATATTTATTTTCGAAAGTTGACATTCCAGGCTTACGCTCTGGCAATAAACCACCAAAAATCTCTTTTACGAACATTTTCGCAACACGTTTTGGCGTTCCTTTCAAACTATCATCTGTTAAATCTAAGCCTAAAGTTTCCATGATGTTACGGAAATCCGCTTCTATCTTTTCCACTTTTTCTTCAGCAGACAACTCAAATGCATCAGCTCTCAAAGGCGTTTCTAAGTTTGCTGACATATGGTCGTCCCCCATTTCGTCATGAAGATGTTTATCACACATTACATAAAAATTTCTGCAAATTTATAAAAGATAGTGTTATAAAACCTTATCAAAACTCAATTATTCCAACTGAAATGATTTCTATTATTTATTGAACCGATGAAAAGATTATCTTTGAAGTATCACAAATTCGAAAAAATGATCAAGAAAACTTACGGCATCGATTTTCTTTCGTTCGAGGATTACAAAGGAATCAAAGAAGGAAACATCGAAATTGAACTTAATGAAGCGAGTAAACAACAAATCTTAAAATCGCAACAAAACGTTGCTAAAATAGTTGCTTCTGGTCAAACAGTTTATGGAATTAACACTGGTTTTGGACCACTTTGCGACACTAAAATCTCGGAAGAAGAAACGCGTCAACTTCAACATAATTTATTAATCAGTCATGCGGTTGGTGTTGGAAATCCAATCAAGAAAGAAATTTCTAAAACCATGTTAATTGCAAAAGCACATGCTTTATCAAAAGGATATTCTGGTGTGACTTTAGATGTTGTGGAACGAATTTTACTAATGGTCGAAAAAGATATTATTCCGGTCGTTCCTGAAAAAGGATCTGTTGGAGCATCTGGAGATTTAGCGCCATTATCACATTTATTTTTACCATTAATTGGTGAAGGAAAAGTTTGGGATGGCGATACAATTGTTTCGACAAAAGAAGCTTTGGCTAAACATAATTTACAACCTTTACATCTTTCTGCAAAAGAAGGTTTAGGATTAATCAATGGAACACAATTCATTTTATCTCATGCCTTAAACGGATTAGAAAAATTCGAATATTTATTGAATTTAGCTGACGTTGCGGGTGCTTTATCACTGGAAGCATACGAAGGTTCGCCTCGTCCATTCGAAGAAGAATTGCATCAAGTCCGTCCATTCAAAGGAACTTTATTGGTTGCAGAACGTATGCGAAATTTATTGAAAGGTTCTGAAATTGCTTTCTCTCATGCAGAATGTGGTCGTGTACAAGATCCATATTCATTGCGTTGTATGCCTCAAGTTCATGGTGCATCACGAAATGCATTTTTTCATTTAAAAGAATTAGCAGAAACTGAATTAAATTCTGTTACCGATAATCCAATCGTTGTTTCGGACGAAGAAGCCATTTCTGGCGGAAACTTCCACGGACAACCATTAGCTATGGTATTAGATTACGCTACAATTGCTGCATCTGAATTAGGAAATATTTCGGATCGTCGTCAATATTTATTAATCGAAGGAAAATATGGTTTACCAAAATTATTAACAGAAAGTTCTGGTTTAAATTCTGGTTTCATGATTCCTCAATATACTTCAGCCGCACTTTGTACAGAAAACAAAACCTTGTGTTTCCCTGCATCGGCAGATAGTATTCCGACTTCTTTGGGACAAGAAGATCATGTTTCGATGGGAAGTATTTCTGGACGAAAATTCAACCAAGTCTTAGACAACGTAGAACGTATTTTAGCAATCGAATTAATGTACGCTTGTCAAGGTTTAGAATTTAGAAGACCACGTAAAACAAGTGCATTCTTAGAAGAAGTTTTTGTAAAAGTTCGTTCGGTATGTCCTAAATTAGAAGACGATCGTTTGATTGGAGATGACATCAACAATATTATTGATTTGTTGCAAACAGATGATTTCAAAAAATTAATATTAAGTTTTTAAGTTATCCTTTTCATCCAGAATTTGTCGAAGGATAAACTATTAATAATATAGAAAACTACTATATATAGAAGACTCTTCGACAAGCTCAGAGTGACAATTACAACAACGACAATCAAGTAAATGTCATTCCAATTAAAAAAAATATAATGTGTTCCTGAAACAAGTTCAGGATGACTTAACGATTAGTCAAGTTGAATTCATTTCAACTTCGCATCAAATTAAAATGTAATATGCTAAAATTCGATAAAAAATCATTCACCATAGCAATTATTATCTTTTTGATTGAAGTAATTATTGCATTGTACATCAAAGACAAAATCATTCGTCCATTTGTTGGTGATATTTTAGTCGTGATTTTCATTTACTATTTTATCAAAGCATTTATCAACACAAAAGCGATTAACATTGCAATTTTTACATTGTTTTTTTCTTTTATTGTAGAGATTTTACAATATTTCAATTTTGTAGAAATGATTGGCTTAGGACATAACAAAGCGGCTCGAATAATCATCGGAACATCATTTTCGTGGATTGATTTACTATGTTATTTTGTCGGATTTATCCTATTATTTTTTATTGATAAAGATTTGAAGAAAAAAAATGTAATTTGAACGAGATTCCTCGACAAGTTCAGAATAACAACAAAAAATCATAAAACTTATAACGTTTAACGCAAAACATAAAAACACAAAAAAAATGACTTTTCAAGAACAAATAAAACAAGGTATTCCTTCTGTTTTACCTCAAAAAAAAGAAAGAGATCCTAATATAAGTCACGCCCCTAAGCGTAAAGAAATATTATCGGAAGACGAAAAAAAATTAGCGCTTAAAAATGCATTGCGTTATTTCGAGCCAAAAGATCATGCTGAATTAATTCCAGAATTTAAACAAGAATTGGAAAATTTTGGACGTATTTACATGTATCGTTTGATGCCTGATTATAAAATTTTCGCTCGACCAATTACAGATTACCCAGGAAATTCAGAACAAGCAAAAGCAATTCAGTTAATGATTCAAAATAACTTGGATCACGCAGTTGCACAACATCCTGAAGAATTGATTACTTATGGAGGAAATGGCGCGGTTTTCCAGAACTGGGCGCAATATCTTTTAACGATGAAATATTTGTCTGAAATGACAGAAGAGCAAACCTTGGTGATGTATTCTGGACATCCGATGGGATTATTTCCTTCACACAAAAATGCACCGCGAGTTGTCGTTACAAATGGAATGGTGATTCCTAATTATTCGAAACCGGATGATTGGGAAAAAATGAATGCGTTAGGTGTTTCTCAATACGGGCAAATGACCGCAGGAAGTTATATGTACATTGGTCCGCAAGGAATTGTTCATGGAACAACTATTACCGTTTTGAATGGTTGTCGCAAAATCGATAATGAAGGTACGGCTGGTAAATTATTTGTAACGGCAGGACTTGGTGGAATGTCTGGTGCTCAACCAAAAGCAGGAAATATTGCAGGAGTTGTGTCTGTAACTGCCGAAGTAAACCCTGCTGCGACATACAAACGTCATGAACAAGGTTGGGTGGACGAAGTGATTACTAATTTGGATGAATTGGTTGCTCGTGTTCGCGAAGCCAAAGAAAATAAAGAAGTTGTTTCGATTGCTTATGATGGAAATGTAGTGGATGTTTGGGAAAAATTTGACCAAGAAAATCTATACATCGACTTAGGTTCGGATCAAACATCTTTGCATAATCCTTGGGCTGGCGGTTATTATCCTGTTGGATTATCGTTTGATGAAGCCAATGAAATGATGGCAAGCAATCCTGAATTATTCAAAGAAAAAGTACAAGAATCGTTGCGTCGTCATGCGGATTCTGTTAACAAACATACCGCAAAAGGAACGTATTTCTTCGATTATGGAAATGCCTTTTTATTAGAAGCTTCTCGAGCTGGTGCAGATGTAATGGCAGAAAATAATATCGATTTTAAATATCCAAGTTATGTACAAGATATTATGGGACCAATGTGTTTCGATTTTGGATTCGGACCTTTCCGTTGGGTTTGTACATCTGGAAAAGCAGAAGATTTACAAAAAACAGATGAAATTGCTTGCCAAGTTTTAGAGGAAATCATGCAACATTCTCCGATAGAAATTCAGCAACAAATGCAAGATAATATCACGTGGATAAAAGGTGCACAAGAAAACAAATTGGTTGTAGGTTCGCAAGCCCGTATTTTATATGCAGATGCAGAAGGACGAATTAAAATTGCGAAAGCCTTTAACGGTGCGATTGCAAAAGGTGAAATCGGAGCAGTTGTTTTAGGTCGTGATCACCATGATGTTTCTGGAACAGATTCTCCTTTCCGTGAAACATCTAATATTTATGATGGCTCAAAATTCACAGCTGATATGGCGATTCACAATGTCATTGGCGACAGTTTCCGAGGTGCAACTTGGGTTTCTATTCACAACGGCGGCGGCGTTGGTTGGGGAGAAGTAATCAATGGTGGTTTCGGAATGTTATTGGACGGATCTTCAGATGCTGAACAACGTTTAAAATCAATGTTGCATTGGGATGTGAACAATGGAATTGCTCGACGTTCTTGGGCAAGAAACGAAGAAGCTATTTTTGCGATCAAACGCGCAATGGAAGAAGAACCATTATTAAAAGTTACTTTACCAAATATCGTTGATGAAGATTTATTATAAAAGCTTATGAATACTATTGAAAATTTACTCAAATTAATTTCTTCTCAAAACAAAAGAGATATTAAAAAACTCGAAATTAGAGAATTAGAAGAAGAAAAAAAAGGGAACTTTATTGCTTTTGTAGATGACCAGTCGAATAGTTACGATGTAAATATAGTAATCAAAAATAAAGAAGTTACTTCCCATTCTTGTGATTGTGGAAGTAACGAATCTTGGTGTATTCATCAAAAAAAAATGCTAGAAGAAATCGTAAAACTTACCTCTTTAAAACCTGTTAAAAAAACTCGCATAAAAAAAGAAAAAGAGAGCGAAACTTTACTTAAACTAATTGAAGAAGAAGATTTAAGAAAATGGTTACTTGATTTTTTTAATACAAATAGAGAAGCTGAACAATATTTCATGTTATCATTTTCTCAAAAACAAAAAGAGTATTCTCTTGATGAAGTAGAACAATTAATAAAAGATACAATAACCTCAATAATAGGTAAAAAAAGGAAAGTAGAAATATCCGAAGTAAAAAAGATAATCGATTTACTACAAATTGCTCTTGAACCTGTATTTGCTTATATAGATTGCATTATTAAGACGACAGAAATCGTAAAACCACTAATTATAAGAATATGTGATTTATTACTTTCTTTTCATTTTAACTCGGGTACAACAAGTAAAAGATTAGAAAAATATGTTTACGCTATTATAGAAAAATATGCTTTTAGGATCAATAAAATAGCAGTAGAAGAACAATGGAAAAACGTTGTACTTGATCATTGGAGCAACTTCCTTAATATGGATAATATAACTGTAAATGATTTTGAAATAAATAAAGAAATATATTATCAAGCGACTACAGAGAGAAAAAAAATTATCGGACAACACCTTCTAAATTACCTAAAAAAATGGCATAAAGAAAATATAAATTATAACATAGAGATTCAGACATTCTTTCTACAAATCATGATAGAGACAGAGTTGTTTACAGAAATAAAAGATTATTTCAAACCATCAATTTATCAAAATGACTATAATTTAATGATTTTAGAAGAACTAATGAAAACTGACCATATTGCTGTAGAAGCTTATTGTAAAGATATTATTTCAAACAATTCTAAAGAAAAATACAACTACCCTTATTACAATATTCTAGAAAAACTTTATAAACAGACAAATGATTTGCCTAAATATACAGAAATAAAACTTTTAAAATTCCCTTACAATCCATCATTAGAAGATTTTCTTTTTATAAAAAATCATTTAAATGAAGAAGAAAAGTTTAAAAAATTCAGAACGAAAACACTTACTAATCTTAAAATAAATTTTTACGAATCAGATGATTGTATTGATTTATATTTTAAGATATTAGATGCTGAAAAGGAGTATAAAAAAATGATCGATGTAATAAGTAATTATGTTCCAGCTGAAATAATTTTATGTTATTTTGATCAACTCTTTTTATTTAACAAAAATACCTTCTTAATAAATTTACTTAAACGTTTAGCTTATCTCTACAGTTATTCTTCTCAAAAAGATATGGAACTTGATTTAATCAATAAAATTAAAAAATCATACGGCGATATACTTATTAAAAAATATTTAGATTTTTTAATTAATAGCGATAATTTTATAAAAATTAGAATTCAGAATAATGAATTTATAGAAAAACTACTTGACTAATTTATTTGTTTAATTGTGATCTCATAGACCTGAAATAAACAGTTGAATAAAATTCTGATGCTGAAAACAGTTTAAAATCAATATACATTGGGATGTGAATGAAACGATGAAGCTATCTTTTCGACAAAACGTGCCATGGAAGAAGAGCCTTTGCTAAAGGTTACACTTCCTAATATGGTTGATGAGAATTTATTATATATAACTAAACCCACCTCAATTGAGGTGGGCTTTATACTTCTATAAAAAGAATATTAAGAATGTATAGCTACAACAGTAGCTACTGCAGCTCTTACACAATCTTCGATATATGTTTTGATTGCATCACGATCCTCAACATTTATTTTACTGTCTTGATAAGCTTTTTCAACATCATTTTTCAAATCAGTAATTTTCTTTTCAGATTTCTCTATTTCTTTTGCGTCTTTTACATTAATACTATCAATCAACGCTTTACCCAAATCACTTGCTAATTTTTTAGCTTTATCATTTAACAATGCAGGCATCGGAATTTTAGCAACAGCAGCATTTGCGGCAGCAATATCTGTATAAATAACTGTTGCAATATCTGATTTTACTACAGCTTTGTCGCAACTTGATTTGCTTCGTTTGCATCATACGCTTTGTCTAAAGCTTTCTGTGACTCTTTTTGCGCTTTTTCTTGAGGTGTTTCATTTTTACAAGATCCTAATGTAACTAATGCAAATACACCTAAAACTATTGAATTTTTTTTCATTTTTATTTATTTTGTTAGATAGATACAACCAAATATAAAAAAAACAATAATTAGACAAACATCGTTCATCTATATTTTAGAACTATTTAAATTTAACAGATCATACAAACCATTGATATATGTTAACTTATTCAATTAAAACTTCTTAACCTACATCAATATAATCAACTATTTAGCTTCGTAAATTTGTATAACAAAAATAAAAACATATAAAAAAATCATTATGAATACAAAAAATATAGAAATAGTTATCGCTCCAAGAGAACCTCACTTCGTTGGAGATGGGTTTAGAGTTCACAATTTTATTCCAAGTGGTTATCATTTAGATATGAAAAGAATGGATCCATTTATTATGTTAGATTACAATTCTAAATTCAATTTTCCAGCAACAGACAAACCAAAAGGTGTTGGCGTGCATCCACATCGTGGTTTCGAAACTGTAACTATTTCTTATGAAGGAAGCGTTTCTCATCACGATAGTTCTGGTGGAGGAGGAACAATTCATCAAGGCGATGTACAATGGATGACAGCAGCTTCGGGTGTTCTACACAAAGAATATCATGCCGAAGAATTTTATAAACAAGGTGGAATTTTTCAAATGGTTCAATTGTGGGTAAATCTTCCTGCAAAGGATAAAATGAGCACTCCAAAATATCAAGCGATTGAACATAAAGATATTCCAACTGTAGAAGTTGAAAATGGTTTTATCGAAGTTATTTCTGGTGAATATAACCAAACAAAAGGTGCTGCATCAACATTTTCTCCTGTTAATATGCTGAATGCAAAATTGAATGAAGGCGGAAAAGCTAATTTTAATTTCCCTGAAAATTACAATACCGTTTTATTAGTTATTGATGGAGAAGTAAAAGTGAACAACCAAGAAATTGTTCCAACGGATCACTTATTATTGTTTACAAACGAAGGCGAAGATTTCTCAATTGAAGCAACAAAAAATAGTGTGGTATTAATTTTGAGTGGAGAACCTTTGAATGAGCCAATCGCTTCCTATGGTCCTTTTGTGATGAATACACAAGAGCAAATTCGCGAAGCTTTTGAGGATTTTAATAACGGAAAGTTTGGTACTTTAGAAGATTAATAAACAACTTAAAAAATAAAACTCATGGAAATTAAACAAATTGATGATAAGAAAAATGGTGCTTTTGTCGTTTTAGATGGTGATAAAAAAGCTGGAGAAATGGATTACGTTTGGGCTGGTAATGATAAAATTATTATCGATCATACAGAGGTTGACGAAGCATATGGTGGACAAGGTGTTGGTAAAAAAGCTTTATTAGCCTTAGTAGATTGGGTGAGAAAAGATAATATCAAAGTAATTCCTTTGTGTCCTTTTGCTAAAGCGCAGTTTGAAAAAAATCCAGAAATTAGAGATATCTTATCTTAAGAAATAATTACTATGAATTTCGATTATACAATAATAAATCGTAATCTTAAATATTAATTAGAAAATTTATCCTGCAAGATGGTTATTTTGTAGAATAAATTTCATTTTTAATAAAAAATCATTCAAAAAAAACTAATTATTTTTGCATAACTTTTTATAAGTCCATAATTTTAATAGACTTTATAAAAGCAAAAAAAAACACAACCTCTCTGCATTTATTTATAATAATTGAGAGGTTTTTTTATTAAGATTTTTAGAATGATTGAACTAAAAAATATATCCAAAACTTTCAGAACTTCTAAAAGAGAAATTCATGCTTTGCGCGATGTTTCTTTGCAGATAGAAGAAGGAAAAATTTTTGGAATCATTGGTAAATCTGGTGCCGGAAAAAGCACCTTGATTCGCTGTGTTAATTTATTAGAACGACCTGATACAGGAGAAGTTTTGATAAATGGAACAAATTTATTGAACTTAAATAATTCAAAATTAACTTTAGAAAGAAGAAAAATCGGTATGATTTTTCAACATTTCAATTTACTTTCTTCGCGAACTGTAGAAGAAAATATTGCTTTTCCGATGGAATTGGAAGGTATCTCAAAAAGCCAAATAAAAACAAAGGTTGACGAACTTTTACACCTTGTTGATATTCACGAAAAAGCAAAAGAATATCCTACAAATTTATCAGGCGGACAAAAACAACGTGTTGCAATAGCGCGTGCTTTGGCTAATAATCCAACAGTTTTGTTATGTGACGAAGCGACAAGTGCGTTAGATCCTGCGACTACAAAATCTATTTTGAAATTGTTGAAAGAAATCAATCAACGATTAAATCTAACGATTCTCTTAATCACCCATGAAATGGAAGTAATCAATTCTATTTGTGATGAAGTTGGAGTGATTGAAAGTGGAAAATTAGTAGAACATGGTACAGTAGAAGAAATTTTCACAAATCCGAAAGAGAATATCACGCAAGAATTTATCAAAAATTCATTGGACATAGCTTTACCTCTAAGTTTTCAGAAAAATTTGGTTGATACTTATTCAGATAATAACTCAATAATTTATAAAATCAATTTCACGAATCAACCAAAATTCAATCAACTTATTGCAGAAATAAATTCGTTGCATAATATTGAAGCAGAAATCGTAAATTCAAGAATCGAATATGCTGGAGAAATCAATTACGGAACATTTTTCTTGAAAATTAATTCAAAAGAAAACTCAGCAATCGAAACATATTTACAGCAAAATAAATTTAATTTAGAAAAAATCGGTTATGTCAGAAGCAGTTATTAATCTATTACTTAAGGGAACTTGGGAAACAGTTTTAATGACATTTGTTTCCGGATTTTTTGGTTTTGTACTTGGTCTTCCAATCGGAATATTCTTGTTTTTAACGAGAAAAGGACAATTATTAGAAAACAAATTGGTTAATCAAATTTTAGCCTTTTTTGTCAATATTTTCAGATCAATTCCATTCATTATTCTAATCGTTTGGATGATTCCTTTTACACGAAGTTTAGTTGGAACATCAATCGGCGTTTCTGCTGCCTTGGTACCTCTTAGTATTGGAGCCGCACCATTTATAGCGCGTTTAGTAGAAAATAGTTTATTAGAGATTCCTGAAGGTTTGATAGAAGCAGCACGTTCTATGGGTGCAAAACCTTCGCAAATCATTTTCAAAGTTTTGTTACCAGAAGCATTACCATCGTTAATAAATGCCGCAACAATTACGTTAATTACTTTAGTCGGCTATTCGGCAATGGGTGGCGCTGTAGGAGCTGGCGGATTAGGACAAATCGGTTATCAATATGGGTATGTTGGATATGATACTTTTATAATGAATACCGTTTTAATTCTATTAATAATTATCGTTTTTATCATCCAATTTACTGGTGATTTCTTATCAAAAAAATTCAATCATAAATAATTTAAACAATGAAAAAGTTAATTAAAAATATACTTCTTACAACACTATCAGCACTTGCTTTAACATCATGTGGAGAATCTAAAACTGATGCAAATACAATAAATGTTGGTGTAATGACTGGACCTGAATTTGAGGTTGCTCAAATTGCAAAACAAGTTGCAAAAGAAAAATACAATTTGGAAGTAGAATTGATTACTTTCAATGATTATATTATTCCGAATGAAGCGTTGAATCAAGGTGATTTAGATGTTAATGCTTACCAAACAGTTCCATTTTTAGAAGAACAAGAAAAACAACGTGGTTACAAATTAGAACCTATTGGAAATACATTTTTATACCCAATCGTTGGATATTCTAAAAAAATAAAATCTATAAATGAATTAAAAGAAGGTAATACAATTGCTATTCCGAATGATCCAGCTAATGGAGGTCGATCTTTATTGTTGTTACAAAAAATAGGTTTAATTAAATTGAAAGATGGTGTGGGTTTATTTCCTAAATTAACTGATATTGTTTCTAATCCTAAAAAATTAGAGATTTTAGAATTAGAAGCTCCCCAATTACCTCGTGTTTTAGATGATGAAAAAGTAGCGATTTCTGTTATTAATAATAATTTTGCAGGACAAGCTGGTTTAGATGCTAAAAAACAAGGAATTTTTACAGAGGATAAAGAATCGCCTTATGTCAATATCATTGTGAGTCGTGAAGACAACAAAAACGATGAAAAAGTGAAGAAATTTGTACAAGCATACCAATCTGAACAAGTTGTTAAAAAAGCAGACGAAGTATTCAAAGGTGGAGCTATAAAAGGTTGGTAAAATAATTATTTATAATATTAAAAAGGCTATTCAATTGAATAGCCTTTTTGTTTATCTAACTTTTTTAATACCCTACTGCCTTATCATCTCCTCGCGGATCTGCTCCAGCTTGATACGTTCCATCCTTGTTTACCAAAATTCCTTCTACACGTCCATAAGGTTTACGTTCTTTCAACTTATAACCTTTTTGTTTTAACGTTTCGCGAACATTTTCTGATATCGCATTTGGTTCATAATCGATCTGGTCTGGCAACCATTGATGATGAAATCTTGGTGCTGCAACAGCTTCTTGCATCGTCATTCCGAAATCAACAACATTCAAGATGGCTTGAAAAACTGACGTTATAATTGTAGAGCCACCTGGCGTTCCCACAACCATAAACAATTTACCATCTTTCTCTAAAATAGAAGGCGTCATCGAACTTAACATTCTTTTCGAAGGTTCAATCGCATTAGCTTTTCCTCCAACTAAACCATATAAATTTGGTGTACCTGGTTTTACAGAAAAATCATCCATTTCATCATTCAACAAAAATCCTGCACCTTCTACTACAACCAAAGATCCATAGGAATTATTCAAAGTAGTCGTTACAGAAGCCGCATTTCCATCTTTGTCAACAATTACATAATGCGTTGTTTCCATTGACTCTTTACCAATTATTTCTCCCGCTTTAATTGCTGAACTTGGTGTTGCTTTATCAAACGAAAAATCTTTCATTCGATTTACATTATAACTTTTATCCAACAATTGTTTTTGCGGAACTTTTATAAAATCTGGATCACCTAAATGCTCTGCGCGATCAGCATAAACGCGACGCTCTGCTTCTACCATCACTTGAATTGTAGAATCTGCTTGAAATCCCCATTTGTTGATTGGATAATCTTCGATTGATTGAAATAACGAAACCAATGCAATTCCTCCACTTGAAGGCGGCGGCATCGAAATTACTTTAAGACCTTTATAATTTCCCGAAACTGGCGTTCTCCAAACCGATTGATATTGTTTTAAATCTTCGTGCGAAATAATTCCGTTTCCGCGTTTCATTTCTTTCACTATTAAATCAGCCGTTTTTCCTTCATAAAAACCAGCACGACCTTTTTGTTGAATTAATTTTAATGTATTTGCTAAATCTTTTTGAACCAACAAATCTCCTTCTTTCCAAGATGATTTAGACGTTAAAGCATTCGTTTTTGAATTATATTTTACAAAATCATTATGCTTATTTGTCAGTTCGCTCGCTTGTTGTTTTGTTATTTTAAATCCTTTTTGAGCTAAATTAATAGCTGGCTGAACTAATTCTTTCCAATTTAATTTCCCATATTTTTCATGCGCTTTCACCATTCCATCGACTGTTCCGGGTACTCCTGCAGCAAATTGTCCATACAAACTAAGATCAGTAATTGCATTTCCATTTTTGTCCCAATACATATCTTCACTCGCTTTCAAAGGTGCTTTTTCACGATAATCTAACGCATCGGTCTTTCCTTTTGAATCACGATAAACCAAAAATCCACCGCCACCAATATTTCCTGCATTTGGATAAACAACCGCCAACGCAAACTGAACTGCAATAGAAGCGTCAATCGCATTTCCACCTTTTTTTAGAATTTCAACTCCAACTTTTGAAGCTTCGGGATGAGCTGTTACAACAGCTCCATTTTTGTAAGATTCTTGCGCATTCAACTGAATAATCGCGAAGAATGAAACTATAATAAATGATATTTTTTTCATAAAATCGATTTAAACAAAAATACCAAACCTTCATCAATTACGACAAAGATTTGGTAAAACATATAAACTATTTAAATTATAAACTTAATGATAAACGAGCGAAAGCAAAGCGTCCTCCTGTTCCGAATTGTTGTCCAGTACGTGAATACACAAAATATCCTGCTCCTCTATTTCCTCCAATTTTCGTTTCATCAGGATAGATATCAAACAAATTATTTGCTCCTATTGTTAACGAAATATTTTTGTTGAAAGCATAACCAAAACTCAAATCTGTTACAACTTTTCCGCTAAATGTTTGCGAATCGGCCACCGTATTTGTCGCTGCATCAACTTCTCCAAAATACACGTTTCTTAAGTAAACATTCCATTTATCCAATGAATAATTCATGGATAAATTAATTTTTGTACGAGGTATAGCCGATTCTAAATAAATACGACTTGAACGATCAAAATAAGTAGACTCTTTTCCTTTCAATAAATCGGAAGCATGTACATCACCCACAACATTTGTCTTGCTAAAAGTCGCCGATAAATCTCCACGTAATTTTCCTGCTCCCAAACGATCTTGATACGTCAAAACTACATCTATTCCTTTGGTTTCGGTATCAATTGCATTTGCGAAGAAACGAGCCGAAGTTGCATTTGCTTGTTGCAATAATTCGTAAATCTCTTTGTCTTGAGCTGATGCATTTGCTGCATTGCTTCCTGTGAAAGATCCTGTGTAAATGATTCGGTCATCAATTCTGATAAAATATCCATCAACACTCAATTTGAATTTTCCCCAATTTGCCGTTGCTCCAGCCGAAACTGATTTCGATTTTTCTTCGTTCAATTGTGGAATTCCTAATAATTTTGCAGCACGACTATCATTTGTAAAAGTTTCTGAATTAGAAATTGCTCCATCTAAGAATAAACTTGAAGTTGCGCTAAAATATAATTGATGCTAAGATGGTGCTCTAAATCCTGTACTTGCAGCGGCTCTCAACACATAGTTTCCTAATTTGTATCGAGTCGAAATTTTTCCATTTAACGTTGATCCAAATCTGAATAATCTTCGTAACGTAACGCAGCAGCTACTAAGAAATCTTTCGTAAAATTGAATTCAGTATCTAAATACCCCGCAACAGAATGACGATTTGCATTGACTTCATTCGCTGGTAAAAATCCAGGAAAAGCTTGCGCTCCGCCTGCTAAAGCAGTACCATTTGCAGCAAATAAAGTATTGATATTTCCGTTAAAATCTTGTACATAAACTGGCTTTCCATTTCCGTCTACGCCAATTTGACGAACTTTACCATAATTCGCATAAGATGATTCTTCACCTCCTACAATTTGATAATTCTCATAACGAAATTCTGCACCAAACGCGACATTAATTCCAGCTAAAACATCATCAAAAAAACGCGTAAAATCTAGGTTTGTTGTATTCTGCGTAAAACGATATCCACCAGCTTCAAAAGATGTTGGCGAAGATTCTTTCATCGATGCGTTAACTGTATTTTTGACTCCAAAATCGATGGTATTATTTCCGTATGTGTTTGAAAAATCAACTTTCCAACCGTTAATTTCACTACGAATTCCCGCTGCTAAAGAGCGATCGTAATTATTAGTTTGAATTAATGGTAAAAATCCATTTGGATAAATTGACGCTACTGTTTGATGTAACTGAGCAGGCTGACGACGAAAAGCCGCCGATTCACCCAAACGATAATTTAATCCTCCAAATGCATAAATTTCGGTTTTATCTGAAACTGGAAAAAGTGAGTTTATAAAAATTGCTCCTCCTTCATTTTTTGATTGTCCAATGCGCGAAACATAATCAGCACGCGTTTCTCCACGACGGGCTAATTCTTCCTCTGTAATATCTTTTCCAGTTGGATTTGGGTATAAATCTGGTCGATTATAATCAGAAAAAATTGTTCCTGTAAATTCTTTTTGACGATTGAATGGTTGACGCTTGTCGTAAGAACCTGCAACATTTACAAATCCTCCTTTTTCACCCACTTTTACACCATAATTTACATTCGCTTGAAAAGTTTCACCATCAAAATTATCTTCTGCATTTCTCGAAAGATTTCCTCCATACGAAATTGACGCACGTAGTTTATCTGTCGAATCTTCCAAGACAATATTAATCACACCTGCAATCGCAT
This sequence comes from Empedobacter sp. GD03865, assembly GCF_029840775.1. NCBI lineage: Bacteria > Pseudomonadati > Bacteroidota > Flavobacteriia > Flavobacteriales > Weeksellaceae > Empedobacter > Empedobacter sp. GD03865. The sequence continues at coordinate 106,333 of NZ_JAOCDF010000003.1, read as the reverse complement.
CAGAACCATATTGAGCCGCGGCTCCATCTCGAAGAATTTCAATTCGTTTAATTGCAGAAGTTGGTATTGCATTCAAATCTGTACCGACAGAACCTTTACCAAACGAACCATTAATATTAACCAATGATGTTGTATGACGACGTTTTCCGTTAATCAAAACCAATACTTGATCTGGTCCTAAACCGCGCAAAGAAGCAGGATCTATATGATCTGTTCCGTCAGAAATAACTTGCGTATTCGAGCTAAAAGATGGCGCAACATAATTTAAGATTTGATTCAACGAAACTTGTCCTACATCTTTTGTCACCTCTTTAATATCTATCACATCAACTGGTGTTGAAGAATCTAATTGTGTACGTCCAACTGCACGTGAACCAATCAAAACGACTTCGCTAAGATCAGTATCCGAATTGATTGTAAAAAGAAATCTAAAGAAACTTCATTTTCATCAAGCACATTAATCGTTTGCGTCGTTGTTGGCTCACCTATTTTTGAAACAATAATTTCATACTTTCCAGGCTCTAACGTTAATTGATATAAACCATCTGCATCTGTTGTCGTCGTAATATTTGTTCCTTTTACATTAACCGTTGCTTGATCGATTGGTCCATTTACATCTTCAACCGTACCTGTGACTTTAGTTTGGGCGAATAAAAATGTTCCGCCGAAAAGAGCAGTTAGAAAAAATATTTTTTTGAGTGAGTATAATTTCTTGTTCATATTTACAATTTTAAAAGTCTAGCAAATTTATAGACTTTATAGAATATAAAACAAGTCGTTTTTAAATAAAATAAAACTTTAAATTAATGTTAAATAGAGATTCTATTCTAAAAATAAGATTAATAACAGAATATAATTCTATATAATAAGTAGAGTATTGATTTTTATTAAATAAAATTTCATAAAAAAAGGAGCTCAAATTGAGCTCCTTTTTAAAATATTTGTTGAGAATTGATTATTTCAATTTCTTTTTAACCTCTACAGTTTCGTAAGCTTCGATAATGTCACCTACTTGAATGTCGTTGAAGTTTTTGATGTTAAGACCACATTCGTAACCTTTACTAACTTCTTTCACATCATCTTTGAAACGTTTCAATGAAGCTAATTCACCATCGTGAATCACAACTCCATCACGAATGATACGAATACTAGAGTTTCTATAAACTTTACCGTCTAAGACCATACATCCGGCAATAGTACCAACTTTCGTTACTTTGAATGTTTCACGAACCTCAATATTACCTGTTACTTGCTCTTTCAACTCTGGAGATAACATTCCTTCCATCGCTTCTTTGATCTCTTCGATCGCAGCATAGATAATTGAGTATGTTCTAATTTCAACTTCTTCTTTTTCTGCAATATCACGAGCAGATCCACCAGGACGAACATTAAATCCAATAATAATCGCATCTGAAGCAGAAGCTAATAATACGTCAGATTCTGTAATTTGTCCAACTCCTTTGTGTAAGATGTTAACAATAATTTCTTCTGTCGAAAGTTTTTGTAAAGAGTCTGTCAATGCTTCTACAGAACCATCCACGTCCCCTTTCAAGATAATATTCAACTCTTTGAAGTCTCCTAAAGCAATACGACGTCCAATCTCATCAAGTGTAATATGTTTTTGTGTACGAATAGTTTGCTCACGTTGTAATTGATCTCTACGAGTTGCAATTTGTTTCGCTTCGCGTTCATCTTCGTAAACTTTGAACTTATCACCTGCTGTTGGCGCACCCGCTAATCCTAATATCGTAACTGGTGTTGATGGTCCAGCAACTTTGATATTGTTACCACGCTCATCTAACATTGCACGAACTTTACCATGGTGAGATCCTGCTAATACATAATCTCCGATGTGTAATGTACCTGTTTGTACAATAATTGTCGAAACATATCCACGTCCTTTATCTAATGCAGCTTCTACAACTGTACCAGATGCTTTACGTTTTGGATTCGCTTTAAGGTCTAATACCTCAGCTTCTAATAATACTTTTTCTAATAAATCTTCTACTCCTAAACCAGATTTAGCCGAGATTTCTTGAGATTGGTAAGTACCACCCCAGTCTTCAACTAATAAGTTCATTTGAGCTAATTGCTCTTTTACTTTTTCTGGGTTAGCTGCTGGTTTATCAACCTTATTGATAGCGAATACCATTGGTACTCCAGCTGCTTGAGCGTGAGAAATTGCTTCACGTGTTTGTGGCATGATTTGGTCATCGGCCGCAATTACAATAATTGCAATATCCGTTACTTGAGCACCACGAGCACGCATCGCTGTAAAGGCCTCGTGACCTGGTGTATCTAAGAACGCTACACGCTTACCACTTGGCAATGTTACGTTATACGCACCAATGTGTTGTGTAATACCTCCAGACTCACCAGCAATTACGTTTGCTTTACGAATATAATCTAATAAAGATGTTTTACCATGGTCAACGTGTCCCATTACAGTTACAATTGGCGCACGAGTTACTAAATCTTCTTCGTTATCGATTTCTTCTTCTTCAGTTGAGATTTCTTCTTCAGCATTAGCAAATACTGCTTCGAATCCGAAATCATCTGCAACTAATTGAATTGTATCCGCTTCAAGACGTTGGTTCATGGTAACCATGATTCCCAATGACATACATGCAGAGATAACTTCTGTAACAGAAACATCCATTAACGAAGCTAATTCGTTAACCGTTACAAATTCTGTTACATGTAAAGTTTTGTCCATGTCTATTGCTTCTTGCTCTTGCTCAGCAAACTCACGACGTTCTTTACGTTTGTCTCTTCTGTGTTTAGCCCCTTTAGATCCTTTTCCTTTGTTAGTAAGTTTATCTAAAGTGTCTTTAATTTGTTTTTTAACATCTTCGTCAGAAAGTTCTACTTGAGGAACTCTTGGTCCACGGTTGTTTCCACCTCTAAAGTTTCCACCACCTTGACGATTTCCACCTTGACCTCCTGGGCGATTTCCTCCTTGTCCTTGACCTCCTTGACGGTTGTTATTATTTCCTCCTCCATGGTTGTTATTACCACCTTGGCGGTTATTATTATTTCCTCCGTGGTTGTTGTTACCACCTTGACGATTATTATTGTTTCCTCCGTTTTCTCCAGCTTTTGTTACATCTTCTGGTTTAACGTTTTTCTGGATACGTTTGCGCTTTTTCTTGTCAGCAGCGTTATTAGCACCTTTTTGATTCCCTTTTTTATCGTCAGTTTTTTTCTTATCAAATTTAGATAAGTCAATCTTTGCACCTGTAAAATTAGGTCCATCTAATTTTGTGTAGACAGTTTCAATTTTTTGAGGTTCAACTGCTGCTACTTCTTCAATTTCTTCTTTCTTCACTTCAGGCTTCGCTTCCGTTTTTATTTCAGGCTTTTTAACCTCTTCCACCTTTTTAGGTTCTTCTTTCTTCACCTCTTTTTTAACTTCCGCCTTCGGTGCTTCCGCCTTTTTAGGTTCTGCTTGCTCTTTTTTAGGAGCTGGAGAATCTTGCTTTTTAGGTTTACCTGTATTATTTATTTTATCAAGATCAATAACTTTTATCACTTTCGGTCCTTTCGGTTCCTCTTTTGATTCAGTTTTTGGTTCAGCTTTTGGAGCTTCCTCTTTCTTGATTTCTTCTTTCTTCACCTCTTCTTTTACCGCAGTTTTTTCTACTTTGGCTTTAGGTTTCAAAGCATCTAAGTCTATTTTTCCAACAGTCTTTGGTCCTTCCAATTCAACTTTCGTCGTTTCAATGATTTCAGGTTTCTTTTCTACTGGTTTTTCAGTTGCAGCTTTTGCTTCTGCTTCTTTTTTCTCAGCGGCTTTGATATCTGAAATTTTGTTAATGACTACTTCACCGGAAGCTTGCTTTTGTTTAGCATCAGATCGGAACTCATTAACTAAAATATCGTAAGTTGGCACATCGATTTTAGAGTTCGGATTTTTTTCTACTGTTGTACCCTTCCCTTCTAAAAAATCAACAGCTCTATCTATTGATATATTTAATTCTTTTAATACTTTACTTAATCTTATTGTTTCCGACATATGAAGCTAATCTCTTATTTTAATGTTTGCAAATGTATGAATTGTTTATGACTTGAGTATGAATTAATCTTCAAACTCTTCTTTTAACACACGGATTACGTCTAAGATCGTCTCTTCTTCTAAATCCGTACGTTTGATTAAATCATCAACATCTTGTTCTAAAATACTTTTGGCAGTATCTAACCCGATAGCACTAAATGCATCGATTACCCACGCATCGATTTCGTCTGAGAATTCTGATAATTCTACGTCTTCGTCTTGGGCTCCTTCTCTGAAAATATCAATTTCCATTCCAACTAATTTAGAAGCTAAACGAACATTGTAACCTCCTTTACCAATTGCTTTCGAAACTTCGTCTGCATTTACGTAAACTAAGGCTTTGTTTTCTTCTTCATTAATTTCGATATTCGAAATTTTAGCTGGGCTTAAAGCACGTTGAATAAACAAACTCATGTTATTTGTGTAGTTAATTACGTCGATATTCTCGTTACGTAATTCGCGTACAATTGAATGGATTCGAGATCCTTTCATTCCGACACAAGCTCCTACTGGATCGATACGATCATCATAAGATTCTACTGCAACTTTTGCTTTGTCTCCAGGGATACGAACTACATTTTTGATTGTAATTAATCCGTCTAAAATTTCTGGAATTTCTTGTTCAAATAATTTCTCTAAGAATTTTGGTGATGTTCTAGATAAAATAATTTGAGGTTTTGCTCCTCTTAATTTTACATCATCTACAACTGCACGTAATGTATCTCCTTTTCTGAAAAAATCTGATGGTATTTGATTTTCTTTTGGTAAAATCATTTCGTTTTGTTCGTCATCCATAATAATCACTTGTTTGTGACGTACATAGTGGATTTCTCCCGAAACTACTTCTCCAATTAAACCTTTAAATTTCTCGTATAAATTAGAGTTATCATGCTCCATTACTTTAGAAACCAATGTTTGGCGTAATGTTAAAATCGCACGACGACCTAATGCTTCGATCGGAATTTTTTCCGATACTTCTTCACCTACTTCAAAATCTGGCTCAATTTTACGTGCTTCAGATAATTCGATATCTGTTGCGTCGTCTTCTGAAAAACCGTCTTCTACAACAATACGGTTGTGCCAAATCTCTAAGTCTCCTTTATCAGGATTTACAATAATATCAAAGTTATCATCTGTACCATATTTCTTTTTCAAAACACTTTTCAGGGTTTCTTCTAAGATTGCCATCAGCGTAATACGGTCGATGTTCTTATCGTCTTTAAAATCTCCAAAAGATTCAATTAATGCAAGATTGTCCATTAAACTTTAATTTTTTTAAAAGGTGACTTTTATAATCGCTTTCTTGATGTCAGCGTAATTTATTTTTTCTTCGTGTTCTACTGTAATTTTTCCTTTTCCTACAGGTTTTGGTTCGCGCGCTTCCCAAAAAATTGTGACACCTTCTTCATCGGCTTCTACAATTTCGCCTTCCATCACTTTGTCGCTTAATGTAGCTTCTAAAGTTCTTCCTACATTTTTGGCAAATTGACGTGGCATGGTTAGGTTACTTCCTACACCAGGAGAGGAAACCTCTAATGCAAAGTCACATTCTTCTCTATCAAGATTATGCTCTACATGTCGGCTTATTCTTACAATTTCTTCGACTGAAAGACCTTCGTCTCCATCTGCTAAAATTACAATTTTATCATCTGGAGTGATTTTCCAATCGATAAGAAACAATGACGGATTTTCCGCAATTGCTTCGTCTATCAGCTGTTTTACTTTACTTGAATCCATATACAACGAAAAAGAGAGCTATAACCAGCCCTCCTCCATTTATTCCTTTAAATTCTTTGCAAATATAGGTCATTTTTTTTTATTGACCTAATTTCAACCATTTAATCTGATTAATTCATCAATTGATATACAAATATTCCGATAAATATTAACGTTAAAATAATGTCGTAACCTGTTGTTAAAATAAATCCTACAAAAGATCCGAAAGCAGATTTTAATGCAACTTTTGGCGAAGCCGCAGTAAAAATTAATTCGCCTAATAATGCTCCCAGAAAAGGACCTACAATAAAACCAATTGGTGGAAAAAATAATCCGATGATTAATCCGATAATAGATCCCCAAATTCCGTATTTGGTTCCACCTAATTTTTTGGTCATGTAAGCTGGTAATAAATAATCTAAAAGCGCACCTAATAACACAAAAAGTCCTGCAATAATTATCGTTCCCCAATTGTAACTACAATCACCACTGAATTTGAAAACCAATAATCCGACCAATGCCAAAGGTGCTCCTGGTAAAACTGGCAAAACAGTTCCGACCAAACCAACAACCAATAAAATTCCACTAATAAGATTTAGTATACTATCGTTATCCATTATTTTAGTATTTTTAAAACTGTAACTTTGCACAAACAAATCTATTTAAACTCAATTCACAGCTTATGCAAGATAAATCTTTTTATGAAGAATTTTCTGATGGTGTAAAATTTTTTTTCAATCAATATTTCAAAATTGATTTATCCGAAAATCTTTTTACCTTTTTAGAAATTGTTACTTGGATAGCTATTCTTTTTGTGATAGATTTTGTGCTAAGAGCTATTATTCTTCCGCTTCTAAAAAAACTGAAAAATTTCACCGAAAACGATTGGTTGAAGTTTTTGTACAAAAACAAAGTCTTTGTTTCAGCTATTCATCTCATTCCAATCAGTTTTGCATTAAGCATGAATGTTATTTTATTCAAGAATGAAGGAAATATTTTTCATGTTGTTCAACGCATTACACAACTTATTTCATTAATCGTTTTTACGCAACTTATTTTCCGAGTTATCAATACAATTATTGATGTGTACAACGAAGAAAATAGTTATACAACAGTTGGAGTGCGAACTTTTGGGCAAATGTTGAAGTTTATTATCACGTTTTTTGCGATTATTTCTGGAATAATGATTTTGTTTACGGTTGATAAAAACACAATTATTACCGTTCTCGGAGCTTTAACCGCAGCTGTTTTATTGATTTTTCGTGATGCAATTTTCGGATTTGTTTCTGGTTTGCAAATCTCCTATTCTAAAATTGTAAAAGTTGGCGATTGGATTACCGTTTCCAAAGGCGATATTGAAGGAACAGTAAAAGAAATTAACATCAATTTAGTAAAAATTGAGAAGTTTGATAAATCTATTGCAACGGTTCCAACTGTAGATTTGGTATCGTCTCAGGTAACCAATCATATGGCGATGTTGGCAACTGGAACACGTCAAATAAAACGTTCTGTTTCGTTTAATGTAAATTCGTTTCAGTTTTGTAACGAAGAAATGTTAAATCGTTTCGAAAATATTACTTTAATTCATCATTATATTCAACAAAAACGTCACGAAATCTCTATCTATAATCAAAACATTGAAAATTCTGATTTAGATATTAATGGTAAAAACTTAACCAATATTGGTGTTTTTAGAATTTATGTTGAACATTATTTAAAAAGTTTGAAAACAGTTTCGCAAAATGATCCAATTATCGTAAAACAATTACCTGTTTCTCCGCTTGGAATGCCCATAGAAATTGGATGTTTTACAACTTCGGCAAGCAATTTGGAGTTTGAAAGAATTCAGTCTGATATTTTCGATCATTTGCTAACAGCTTGTCGTAAATTTGACTTAGAAATTATGCAAAGCATTTCGCTTTCTGATATAAAAAAATTATAATATAAAATCATGACTAAATTAAGTGTTAATATAAATAAAATTGCCACAATTCGTAATGCGCGTGGTGGAAATACGCCAAATCTTGTAGAAGCGGCAATCAAAATTCAGGAATTCGGAGGACAAGGAATTACGATTCATCCGCGTCCAGACGAACGTCATATTCGTTACCAAGATGTCTACGATTTGAAACCTGTTGTAACAACTGAATTTAATATTGAAGGAAAACCGATTGATAGTTTTATGGAATTGGTTTTAAACTCAAAACCAGAACAAGTTACCTTGGTTCCTGATGCAGAAGATGCGATTACATCAAATGCTGGTTGGGATACAATCAAACATTTTGATTATTTAACAGATGTGATTAAAACGTTTAAAGATGCTGGAATCAGAACTTCTATTTTCTTAGATCCAAATCCTGCTTTAATTGAAAGTGCTGCGAAAACTGGTGCTGATCGAATCGAGTTGTACACAGAAGAATTTGCGACGCAATACGGTTTAGGAAATCTTGACGCAATTCTTCCTTACAAAGAAACAGCAAAATTAGCAATCGAAAATGGATTGGCTGTAAATGCTGGACACGATTTGAGTTTAGATAATATTGAATATTTTATTCGCGAAATTCCAACAATTGCCGAAGTTTCTATTGGTCACGCGTTAATTTCTGAAGCTCTATATTTAGGTTTAGAAAATACGATACAAGCGTATTTACGTAAAATTGAATTAGCAAATTTGTAGAAAATGGCAGAAATCTTACATAGCAAAATTGTCGGCTCTGGTGAAAAACATTTATTGGTTTTTCATGGATTGTTTGGACAATTGGATAATTGGAGCACATTAGGAAAACATTTTGGCGAATATTTTACAACACATTTGATTGATTTACGCAATCATGGACGTAGTTTTCATAGCGAAGATTCTTCTTTAGCAGCGATGGCACAAGATATCGTGAATTATATGGATGCAAATTCTATTGAAAAAGCACATTTGTTGGGACATTCGCTTGGCGGAAGAATTGTGATTGATTTTGCGATGATTCATCAAAATAGATTAGATCATTTGATTGTAGCTGATATGGCACCAAAAGCTTATCAACCTCATCATAATGCGATTTTCAAAGCGTTGAAATCTGTTAATTTTGATCAAGTTGAAACTCGAAAAGATGTAGAAACGACTTTGGAACAATATATTCCTGAAATTGGTGTGCGACAATTTTTATTGAAAAACGTTTACCACGCCGAGAATGGTAAATATGCTTTTCGATTCAATTTAGATATTTTGGATAAATTTTATCAAGAGATGATTGGTTCTGAATTGTTGAAAGGCGAATTTGATGGTCCAACTTTATTTTTGGGTGGCGCAAATTCAAATTACATTATGCCAGAAGATGAAATGATTATCAAGGAGCGTTTTCCAAATGCGGAAATCAAGAAAATTGCAAATGCAGGACATTGGTTACATGCCGAAAATCCGAAAGATTTTACAGCAGAAGTTTTAGATTTCTTGTTGAATAAATAAAAACAAAAAAGCGAAATTCATAATTTGAATTTCGCTTTTTTTATATCTGATTATCATTCCAAGTTTATCGAAAAATCTATTCTTTTCTTTAACTCAATTTATTTTCTCTCAACAACGACCAATAAATCATAGTTGAATCTCTATTCAATTCAGTGAAATTTAGTTTAGTTAAAAGTTTCGTTGAACCAATATTTTCTATCAAACAACAAGCGGTTACTTCTTCTAAAGTTTCTTTTGTAAATGCCCAATTTATCAATTCCGCAGCTGCTTCCACTGCAAAACCTTGCTTTCTTTCTGCTTCGATAATTCCATAACCAATATCACAACTTCTTCCAACAAAATTATAACCTTTAAAACCAATGTCACCAATTATTTCTCGTGTTGATTTCTTGATAATCATCCACGATTCGAAACCTGTTGGTGCATCAACTTTAGACAAGTTCACAATAATTCGAGGCAATGTTTCGATTACATCTGCATCTGGCCAACCTTTTCCTCTAATCAAATTTAATTGCTCTAAATCGGTATAATTATTTTGTAATATATTTTCGCAAATGGAAATCGTGAATGGCATCAAAATTAATCGTTCGCTACACAATTCCGTTACTTGTAAACTTTCTAAATGCATAATTGATGAAATTTTATAACTTCAAAATGTATCAACTCATCTTTCATTAATTTTTGAGAAGAATAAGTCAACAATTCAATGTTTTTGAATGTAAATCTTACCAAATAATCTCTTCCCTGAAATTTTGATAAAATTACTTTTCCTTCAAATTTTCCATTTTTAGAAATTGTAATTTCTTCTGGATAAATGACAATTTTAGAAGAATAAATTCCTAAATCTTGTGAATCATCCAACACATTTACATAACCAAAAAGTTTGGCCACATAAGTTGTCGCAGGAAAATTTCGCACATTCTCGACCTCATCATACTGAATCATTTTTCCGTTTTGCAAAACTAAAATTTTATCCGAAGTATAAAAAGCATCACTCAAATCATGTGTTGTAAAAATCACTGTAATTTGATGCGCTTTACACCAATCCATAATTTTTTCTCGAATGGTTAATTTTAATATTTGATCTAAATTAGAAAAAGGTTCATCCAACAACAAAATTTCGGGTTGTTGTGCCAAAGCTCGTGCAATAGACACACGCTGTCGCTGACCACCACTCAACTTATTCGGAAAAATATGTTTATACTCTAACATTTCAACAACCGTTAACGCTTCGTCAATTTGTTGTTGTTTAAGCTCTAAATCAAAATTACTTAAAAATTTCCCGACATTCTCACCAACCGTTACAAAATCTAACAAATCATAATCTTGCGCTACGTATTTCATCATCTTATGACCTGGAATCAAGTTATAAGCAGGTCCGCGTAATTTTTTGGTATGATAGTAAATTTCTCCTTCTTTAAAATCCAACAATCCATAAATCAATTTCAGTAAAGTTGATTTTCCACTTCCACTTTCTCCGATAATACTTACCACTTCGCCTTTGTTAACTGCAAAATTGATGTTATCGAGTACTTTTTCTTCGAAATCTGGATAATTATAACTGAGTTGTTTTACGTTTAGCACGATTGAATAATTTTTCTTATGTTTGGCTAAGGTATTAGATTTATTCAATATGAAATAATTGTTTAATTATTTCATTTATTGATATAAATCAATATCAACTATTAATTTATATTATAGTTTTGTAAAAGAAAAAATTAAAAAAAGCAATATGAAAAAATTATTCTTAGGATTGGCTGTTGTTTCTGCTGTTGCATTAACTTCTTGTGGAGGAAAAACTGAAACTAAAGCTGCAACTGAAGCTCAAGAAGGAGCAACATCAACTGAAGGAGCTGCAGAATATGCTGTTGATACAACTGCATCTGTTGTAAATTGGAAAGGTGGAAAAACTTTTGACGATATTAACAAACCAGAAGAAGGTCACTACGGAGTAGTAAAATTAAAAGAAGGTTCTGTAAAAGTACACGACGGAGTTTTAGAATCAGGGAAATTTGTTGCTGATTTTGCTTCTTTCGAATCGAAAGATTTAGATGCTGATGCAGAAAGCAAAGGAAAATTAGACGGACACTTAAAATCTGCTGATTTCTTAGACGTTGAAAAATTCCCAACTGCAACTTTCGAAATTACAGGAGTTAAAGCTTTAGAAGGTGGAGATTACAATTCAGAAATTTCTGGAAACTTAGATTTCCGTGGAGTTCCTAAAAATGTTACTTTCAAAGCTAACGTAACTGTTGATGCGAATGGTGTTACAATCAAATCTGAAGAATTCGGAATTAACCGTAAAGATTTCGGAATTGTTTTCACAGGTGGTGGAGGATCTATTGTAAAAGACGAAGTTTTATTACAAGTAGATTTATCAGCTAAACCAGCTGCTGCAACTGAAGAAGCTGCAAAATAATCGAATTGAATATTCATAAAATAATAGAAGCCATTTATCTTAGATAGATGGCTTTTTTGGTTTAGAGGCGAAAAAATATAATTTCTCTCATTTTTTTTGTGATAATTAATTGAACTTAATTATATTCGTACTCATAATTAATAACATACATTAACAAAACAATGAAAACAATTAAGTTCTTCCATCCGGATGAAACATTTAATTATAATATTGAAAAATCGTTATGCAAAGTCGTTTTTCAAGGAAATAAAAAATGTTTGTTGGTCGAAATACATTCGACTGATGACTTAGAACACGTAGAAGGCGATTCGTTACAAAACGATTTCCCTCAACTTTCTTTATTTATTGATGATTTTCCTTTGGATGTAGAATCTGTGGAGGAATTAAACGGTAAAAAAGTTTCTATTCCTTACGGTTTTGCCGAGGAAGAAGACGAAGAAGGTGAAACTGTGGAAGTATATTATACAACGTTGAATGTTTCGGAAGAAGATTACGAAACGGTAAACAACGAATTAACTTTTAGTGTAAACGACAAAGGAATTTTGACCTTGAATTGGAAAGGTGAAGTGCAAGATTTTGTAGAAGAATCTGAAAAAGATATTCCTTTCGAAATAGAATGTACATTTGAAGAATTCGAATTCACAGAAGACGATTTTGAATAAAAAAAATACAACAAAAACCTCTCAATTTAGAGAGTTTTTTTTAATCACTATAAATTATGAAAAAGTTTACTTTAACTCATCGATTATTACATTGGACAATCGGAATATCGATGATAATGCTTTTCTTAACTGGTTTTTTGAGAATGGAATGGATGAGCAAGAAAAATCTTTCTGCTTTAATTACCAATGAAGTTTCAAAAGAAGGTTTAAACATTTCTGACGCTACTTTAAAAACAATTGGAAGAAGTTCTTTAGAACCAATGTGGCAATGGCACGAAATATTTGCTTATATCGCTTTAGGTCTTTTTGCTGTCCGAATTGTTTATATGCTGGTAAAGGGAATCCGATTTCCTAATCCTTTGAAAAGTCATTCAACATCTGAAAAATTTCAGGGAATAATTTATATGATTTTCTATTTGTTAATGCTAATTAATATTGTGACAGGATTTTATTTAATGTGGGGAAATGGAACTTACAAAGACCCTATGGAAGAAGTGCATAAAACTGCAATTTATTGGTTTCCTATCTTCTTTCTCATTCATCTCATTGGAGTTATTATCGATGAAGTCAATAAAAATTCTGGAATTGTTTCGAAAATGATAAATGGTAAAGATTAAAAATAAAAAAGACACTTTATAAAGTGTCTTTTTTATTTAAACATTTGATATATTTTATCTTTTTCGTAACCTTCGATAGTTACTTTTTGATCAGTACTATAAAATGTATATTCTCTACTATTATCTGTATCTATAATATAATTCGGAAAAGATTTATTTGGTCTTCTCATTCTTGCTTCTTTGAGATTTTTTCGATCCTTGTTAGATATCAAAAAAGTCTTTTTATCAAGAATCAAAAAATAATATTCTTTTTGCAACGAATAATAGTTGCTTAACGATTTTACAGTTAAGATTAATTTATTATCCTTTACTTGATAAGTTCCTTCTGCAAAACCATAATCAGCATTATTGATTTCTTTACCGTTTTTATCTAACTCTACAATACAGCTAAGAAAAACAGACTTGTATTTGAATTGTTGGTTGTTAAACAATTTCAATTCAAAGTTGCTATTAAAACCTTCTAATTTAAAGATTAAAGGAGTCGTCAATACTAATTTATCTTGCGCTTTTGTACTAATTGCAAGTAATAATAATAATCCAACCAATAGTTTATTCCACAAATTCATATAACTGATTAGTAATTATATAAATTTAAAGAAAATTATTTTCCTTTCATAAAAATCCAAGCCAATAAACCCCAACCGATAATCATAAATAGACCTCCAAGTGGCGTAATTGGCCCTAAAAATTTAAGATTTGCGTTCCAATGTTCTGCGAATGACAACAAATAGATACTTACAGAAAAAACAAATGTTCCGGCAATTAAACACCAAGCTGCAGAACGTTCTAATCCGTTATTAAATTGAAAATACATTCCAACAGCTAACAAAACAATTGCGTGATACATTTGATAACGTACTCCGACTTCAAAACTTGCTAATTTTTCGGCTGGTAAAATTTTCTTGAACGCATGAGCTCCGAAAGCGCCTAATATAACCGCCGTCATTCCGTATAATGAAGCGATTGTCAACACAAGATTTTTCATAAATTATCTCTTTTTATTTTATTCAGATTTCTTTTTTCCAGCCACAAAATCTTTCAAATAATATGGCTCGAAATACGCAACATCTTCAAATGATTTTTGATTAAACTTTTCTTCCGCAACACGAATCATATCTTTTGCCGATGGAAAAGTTTGTATAAACGTAGCATCCAAATGTGCTAAAACTTCTTGACATTTTTCTGCTCCATCACCCACAAAAATAATTTTCTTTCCTTTCAATCCTTCAAAAGAAGTTTCGTCAATTACTTTCGCTTCGGTTTCTGTCAACTGATTTCCTTGCTTATCGAATAAAGCTGTATAGACTTCCATCCGTCTCGCATCAATCATCGGAATGATATAATCGACCTCTTGATTTAATTGTGATTCCGCCAAAATTTGCAACGAATTAATCGCCATCAATGGAATATCTGAACCATACGCAAAACCTTTGGCAGACGAAACGCCAATACGCAAACCTGTGTAAGAACCTGGACCTTTTGAAACACAAACCGCCTCGATATCTTTCCAATTTATTTGCGCACCTTCCACACACCAATCCACAAACTGATTCAGTTTTTCACCATGTGCATAATTTTCATCACTTTCTTCAACCAAACATAGTTGAACGCCATCTTTAGCAATCGAAACCGAACAATTTTTTGTTGAAGTTTCTAAATTTAAGATTGTTGCCATGTTGCAAAGATACATCACGAAAGTTAGATGATTTATGTTTGATAAGATGATTTTCTATCAGAAATGGAGTTAATCCTGATAATTTTCTACGAAATGATAAAAAGTATTATTTGATTTATCATATATAAGGATATTATAATGAGGATATTTCGCAATTTGATAATATTCTAATTCTCCTATATTATTAAATTCTGTAAAAAAATCAAGTTTATTATATATTTCAGGAAATTTACTCTTGATAAAATTTATTTTCTCTAAAATTGTAACTTCATTTGTTTTCATTAATTCATTATCCGAAATGTCAGCTTTATCTGTTTTCAAATCATTTAAAAATTTGAATAAATCATTTTTATCTGATTGATATTTAAAAAAGCATTGATAAAAACCTCCTAAAAAATCTATTTTAACCCCTTTTTGATTTTTAATTTCAAATATTAAACCTTTATCATAAACTTCTCCTAATTTAATAGAATTAATCGCTGTAGTATTTTGAAATAGTTTATCAACACTTTTTTTCCACACAACTTCAGTCGTAGTTGATGCTTTATTTTTTACTTTCTGAATAGTATTATCTTTAACCTCATCTATTTTTGAACATGAAAAAATGATAAAAAAGAACAATAAGAAAATATTTTTCATAAGCTTCATTTAACCTCTATTTTTCTTCCAACGTAATAGGAACGCCAGCATAGAAATCTAATACTTTTTGTTTGAAAATATAGTTATATTTCGCTTGCAACATTTGCGATTCTGCAACCATCATATCATTACGCGAACGGTTAAAATCATATTGATTAATTACACCGGCATTGTAAGATTTTTGCGCAAAATCGTATGAAATTTTCGCATATTTTACCGCTTCTTTCGACGAATCGTATGACGCATAAGAACTATTTACTTCGAAATAAGCAGACTGAACATTTTTCAACACCTCTTGTTTCGATTGTAAAAGACCAACTTTTGCTAAATCCTCGTTGATTAATGCTTTCTGAATATTAATTTTATAGGAATATTGATTCCAAATTGGAATAGTCACACCAACTCCAAAAACACCTGTTACATTATGTCCTAATTGCTCTAATAACGCATCTTGGCGTAATCTCTTGTTGAAATATTGCAGATAGTTCGTTCCGAAATTGAAACTTCCTGTCACTTTTGGAAATAATGAAGTTCGCGCGATTTGAGTTTCTTTCGCAGCAACATCAATTTGCAATTCGGCATGTTTGACAGAAGGCTGATTTTGATAAGCCGTTTCCACCACATCATCCAAATTATACAATTGAGACGTAACATTATCTGGAATCTTCACATCGGTTACAGCAAAATTTCGGTAATCATTTAATTGCAACAACATCGCTAAATTGAACAATGCACGCTCTATTTCGATTTGTGCATTTACCACTTCACGTGTATTTGTCGCGACTTCAGATTCAGATTGAGCAACAACAGATTGAGCTACAGATCCAGCTTTAAACTTTTTTTGATTTTGATCCAATAATTGTTTCGAAATAGTTAGATTTCCAACTGCAACTTGTTTCAATTCTTTGTTCAATAAAACCGCCAAATAATAATTCGCTACTTGCAACGAAATATCATTTATCGTCATCGCAGTTTGCACTTTCGACGCTTCCAATTCCAAAGCAGCTTTGTCTTTATTCAATTGAACAACTCCACCACTATAAATATTAATGCTAGATTGTACACCAAATGAATGCGCAAATTGATAATATCCCTTTTCTATTGTTGGATTATACGTTCCGATTGTAAAATTAGTATCTACATAACCCGAAACCGTTGGCAACCATGCATTGTAGGTTAACTCTAAATTTTTATTAAAAATTTCTTGGTTGATGGTATTCTGCTGAACAGTCAAATTATTTTTCGAAGCATATTCAATACATTTTTCAATTGTCCATCCTTCTTGGGCAAACGAAGGAAGAGAAGTAATAAATAGTAAAGTAAAAAATAATTGTTTCATAGACTATTCTTGTCAGAAAATTAAAGATATAAAATAAGTCGAATTTCTAACCAAAATGTTACGAAATTCGACTTAAAGTTTTATTTGGTCAGTAAATTAACCTTTAATTTTTGAAGCAATTGCAAATTCTTCTGCAAAAGCAGCGATTCTTTCTGCAACTTCTTTTTCCTCTGTTGCTCTTTCGTAAGAACTAGACATCGAAATTAAAATTTGATGAAAGAAACGTTTCATATCATCTTGTGTCATTTCTTTTGTCCACAAATCGATGCGCAAAGCCTCTTTTGCTTTATCATCCCAAACAGAAAGTAACATTGCTTTTGTTTCTTCGTGACTAATTCCACCGTCTGGTGCATTCCAAGTCATTTTTTCTGGCACGTGATTTTCGTCCAATTCAATCTCTACTGTAATATTTGTTGTTCTCATAACTTCTAATTATTAGTTTATTTCACAAAATGGTAAACTTTACCATCAATTGTTTTTGTTGTATAATTTGTTGAATTATTACTTTCTAAAGCTGGCTTATATTTAGAATCTTTGAATATTTTTTGACCATCCATATCATCTAACAAAGCTTTCAATTCTACCTTCGGATTCTCTTTCATGTATTGACGAATAATTTGCAAACCAATCCAAGCCGCAATTCTTCCTGGAGAATCTTGCTCAATTTCATTATTAAATTTAGAAAATGGACTAATTGCTAAAAAGCGTTTATCCAAAGAAGCATCTGAACTGAATACATAATTTTGCTCCACAAAAAAGTTCCAAATTTGACCTTCGTTCTCAATACACCACTGAATTTGTTCTGGCGTGTAACCAACTTTATATTCGTCCGGCGTATCTGTTAACAATGCATCTTGCAAAATCAATTTCTTCCCTTCATAAATCATTTTATCAATAAATAATTGATTTCTTGGGCTAAATGTTACCACATCATTCGCAATCGCATCAACAGCTTGAGAAGGCAAACGATTAAGATCTAAATTTGTGCGTAAATAACGTTCTACGCCAATGCTATCATATAATTTATTCTTTGACCCCAAATACGCATCCATCGCAATAAACATCAAGCCAGATTGCTGACTAAACATCACAGGATAATCTATATTTTGCAAACCTGATGAATAGGTATAAACCGTCGGAATTTTATATTCTGGAAAATAAAATTGGTAACGTTGAAACATCGGAGTTAACGATTCATTTAAGTTTTTAAAATCTCCAAAAACCTTTCGAGATTGTCCATAAATACTCAACTCTTCTTTATTACGACGTTGACTTTCCCATACGTCATCCGCAGTTTTTGCATCAAAAAAGAAAGGATAATCTTTTCGTAAAGCCGCTAAAGGAATCGAATCGTTAAAAAAATCTTGGCTGATATCATGAATATTCAACTGAACATTTTGTTCTTTGACATCCACTTCCCACGATTTTTCTTTTTTGCACGCAGTAAATAAAATTAAACTCGCAAAAGCTAAGCCATATACAAATTTCATTGCTTGGTTATTTAGCTAACAAAAATAGTAAAATAATCTGTAGTATTTTCAACCCTAATTTTTTTCATAATCTGCTATCTTTGAAATAAATTATTAAACTATGCAAACTGAAAAAGTTGTAGAATATATTGTTTCTTGGTTGAAAGATTATTTGGAAACAGCGCACCAAAAAGGCTTTGTGATTGGAATTTCGGGCGGAATTGATTCGGCTGTAACCTCAACGCTTTGTGCAATGACAGGTTATCCTTTGCTTAATTTGGAAATGCCAATTCATCAAGAAAAAAATCAAGCGGATAGAGCAAAACGTCATATTGAATGGTTAAAAAATAAGTTTTCGTCGCCAATCGATTCGATAGAAGTTGATTTAACCTCAACTTTTGACGCAATGGTTTCGGCTTTACCAGAAACGGAAACGACGGATAAAGTGAATTTAGCGTTGGCCAACACACGTTCTCGTTTGCGTATGACAACGCTTTATTATTTTGCTGGTTTACACAATTATTTGGTTGCAGGAACTGGAAATAAAGTCGAAGATTTTGGCGTTGGTTTTTATACAAAATATGGTGATGGCGGTGTAGATCTTAGTCCAATTGCTGATTTGATGAAATCGGAAGTGTATAAAATTGCTGAGTTTTTAGGCATTAATACAGATATTCAAAAAGCAAAACCAACCGATGGTTTGTTTGGCGATGATCGTTCAGATGAAGATCAATTAGGAGCAAATTACGATGAATTGGAATGGGCGATGAAAGCGAAAGAAGCTGGAAAAACTGCAGATGAATTTGAAGGAAGAGAAAAAGAAGTTTTCGAGATTTATTCCAGATTAAATCGTATTAACCAACATAAAATGGTTCCAATTCCGATATGTGATATTCCTGAGGAGTTGATGAACTAAGCGGTAAGC
This sequence comes from Empedobacter sp. GD03865, assembly GCF_029840775.1. Classification (NCBI taxonomy): domain Bacteria; kingdom Pseudomonadati; phylum Bacteroidota; class Flavobacteriia; order Flavobacteriales; family Weeksellaceae; genus Empedobacter; species Empedobacter sp. GD03865. Next base: position 87,361 of record NZ_JAOCDF010000003.1, on the reverse strand, counting down.
ACAATTAATTTTTTCAATATAAAAGCAAGCGAAAGGTTGCTTTTTTTTATTTTGATGTGATGTTGAAACGAGTTCAATATGACTTACGTATAAATGTCATTCTGAATAAAACGTTAGTAGAATGAAGAATCGAAGATTCCTCCTAACGTCGGAATGACATTTTCTTAGTTTACACTTGAATAAGTCAAAAAGATAAGAAAAACAAAAAACTCAGTATTTCTACTGAGTTTTTTTATGTTGTAAATAATAGGTTATTGTAATGTAAGCAAGGGTGATTCCCGATAGGTTTGCCATTAAATCAACAAAATCAAAACTACGATGAAGTGAAGTTAAAACGCCTTGTAAAATTTCGATGAGGAAACTTACCAAAAACGGAATTATCATCAAGCGTAGGTTTGTTAATTTGTATGCGACAAATAACAAAATCGTCATCATCCCAAACATTCCACAATGTACTATTTTATCAAAATTATCAATCTTAAAAAAGATTCCTAATTCTTCGATTGTACTTAATTTAGAGAAATTTTCTTGTGGAAGTAGCGTCAGATAAAACACCAACGCTACATATGCAAAGAATATTATTTTTTTTGTCTTATGCACCAATTAATTCTCCGTAAGCAGCTGCGTCTAATAAAGCATCTAATTGAGAAGCATCTTCAATTTTTACTTTGATAATCCACCCTTTTCCGTAAGGATCAGTATTGATTAATTCTGGCTCACCTTCTAATTCAGTGTTAAATTCTACAACTTCACCGCTAATTGGCATAAATAAGTCAGAAACTGTTTTTACTGCTTCTACTGTTCCAAATACTTCTTCTTGACCTAAAGTTTCTCCTTCTGTTTCTACGTCAACATAAACAATATCTCCTAACTCTCCTTGTGCGAAAGCTGTAATACCGATTGTTGCAAAGTCTCCTTCTACAGAAATCCACTCGTGATCTTTACTGTACTTTAAATTGTTTGGAATGCTCATAATGTTTGTTTTATTGTTTTTTTAATTTCCGAATGTAAAGGTAGCACTAAATCCGGCACGAATTTGAGAAATTGGAAAAGCTGTTGAAATTTTATATTTACTCATCATCTGATCCCAATAGAATCTCAAGTTCAAATTCTTACTTACGTTATAATCTGCCGTTATCTTAAACGTCATAATTCGCTGTCCACCTGTAATTTGCGAATCTCCATAAATACTTGTTGGTACGTTTGGATTTTGTACGTCATCAAAGTTATAAATTACTTTTCGAATTGTTGTTTGATTATCTCTTAATGAGAAATCTCCACGAATATTTAAGTCACCTTTGATTGTTTTCTGATTTCCTTGGTAACGAATTTTCATTTTGAAATCTTTGAAAATATACCCAAATCCAATAATATATTCAGATCCATAATCTTCTGTATACGTATAATTTGTTGTACTTAATGATAATAAACGATCTCTGTTATATTGCGCACGTAATTGCATACTGTTACGGAATGTTAAATCCACTCCCAATAATGGTGAAAATGATTCGATCATCGTAACCGCTCCATATAAATTCTGCGTATAGAAGTTTCCGTTTTCATCTTTACCAGTCACTTGTCCACCACCCATAATTCCTGTATCTAACATAAAGTTTGGATTGGACTGAATACCAGTTGTTGTATATGTCGAATTATATGAACTCGAAACCTCAACATTATCAAAATATTTATTGATAATTGGAACAGATTTCAATCCTGTGTACGTTACGCGCCAGTTCGGAACCGGAATAGAACGATTGTATCCTAATTTAGACGAACCTGCATCTTTTCCTTGCACCGCCGCTAAAAATGCTGGTAAAAGTACATCAGAACTTCTTGCATTAAATCCTTCGTAATAACCAAGTCCATCTACATTTCCGCTACCTCTTTTTTGTGCTAAACGTCCAGAAATAGTTTTAGTATTTGTTAGGAATTGCTCAAAAATTGCATCTCCATCTTTGAAAGCTGTTTTGATATTTACGGTCGAAATATTAAGATTTGCTAATTCATCAATGTAAGGATTTTCGACTGCTAAATTAAATCCTGAATGATAAATACGACGATCTTTTGTACGTTTTGCACTCAAATCAATTCGTAAATCTGGAATAGGCTCAATTAAAGCAGTTCCATTAAAATCAGAACCTTTTGTAATTTGATATGCATCTGTCATCAATTCATCACCAACAATCAATCCTCTTTCGACTAATTGTCGTTTGATATCGAATTGCGTTCCATAAACAAAACCTAAAGTTGGTCCATTTTTACCATCAACACCAAAGAAACCTGGCTCATACAATAATCCTGGAATTACAGCTCCATTTGTCTGATTATACGTAAAATTAGCACGTTTTAACGATGATAAAACCATCCAACCATAATCTTTTGCTGTAAATTTATGTTTGAATTTGTATGCTGATTTCTTATTTGTACGACGTTTTTTAGAGAATAAAGTTGTGTAAACTGTATTCAACGAATCTATTTCTGCACGACGACCTTTTAAGATCGAATCGTAACGTTTATATCCTTTAAATTCTGGATAAAATTTTGCAAAATCTAAATCTCCCATCAAGTTGATCGAATTCGAGTTTTGAGCTGTACCTCTACCTAAATTCGCAATTCGTGTTGATGTAGAACCATCAGGATTTGTAACTTCTGTCTCAAAATTTCTGTAAGCTGTAGAAGTTGCAATCCAGTTATAATTCGAAGTAAATCCAGCTTCAACATTCATCCAATTTAAATATGGGAAGAATTTTAAAGGTAATTTATAATTCACCTGAAATTGTTGATCATACTGAACTGGACGTCCAATTGTGAACATATTTTGCCAAATCATATCTTGATCTGCACGCTGGAAAGTTGTTCCATCATTCAACGTCATTGTCGAAGATGTTAAATCTAAACGCAACGATTTTGTCAAATCAAAACCTAAATTATATTGCCAATTGAACAAGAAATTGTTACTATATGTAGGACTAATTAAACTCGATGAGCTTCCTCCACCTAAATATTGACTGATATCTCGATATTGTCTTTCACTGTAGGTACGCACAATCTCTGTACGGAAAGAGAAACGTGTTGGCAAAGGATTCACATTAAATTCACGAATAAATTGTAAATATTTTCCTAATTCCTCTTTTGGTTGAACCGCACGCCATTTTTTGAAAGGCTCGTACGATTTTCCTCTAAATCCGTAATTATAATTAATCGACGCTCTTAATTGTTGGTTGATGTTATATTGCGTATAAATATCACGGTAATAATTATCCGAATACATCATCGAAACTGAAAAGTTAGAAGGATCGTAAAAACGAACAGGGTTGTTGTTATTTGTTGATCTAACTTTTCGAATGTTATTAAAAGCAAAACTTTTAAACTGTGTATAAGTACGAACAACTTTTTCTAATTCAGCTTTATTAGGCGCTTCATCAAAAATAATATCATTGTCTAATGGATTATATTTTGGATCGACAAAACTTTCCTGAATTGTAAAATCGAACGGAATTTCCATTCCCCATTTCTTTGGTAAGAATTTGTCTAATTTTACTTGTGCATTCAACGCATATTGTAATGATTCGTCCTGATTACGATTTGCAGGACCTTGATCTATCGCACCAAAACCTACAGAACTTGTGCTTCCAGAAACTTGTACATTCGCAAAATCACCTAAATTGAACTGCACATTTGCTGAAGCTGCATAACCACCTTGGTTATCAATTTCGCTTAAACGAAGTTCATTTACCCAAAGTAAAACTTCTTTATCAGACGGTCCAGAAGTGTTACGAACCCCAATCATAATCGAAGAGACATTACCCAATGTTGGACGACCTTTTACATAAACCGTTTTGTTTGGATTCTCTTGATCAAAAGCAAAATTGAAACGTTGCAATGTACTGAAACCATCAGCATCCCTTTGTTTTTTAGCATCTGTAAACAAATCTGTATTCAGATCGATAAAGTTTTCATCTGGCCAAACTGTGCTTTCTGTTGCAGAACTTTGTGGCGTATATTTCAACGGCATTTCATATTCATAGTAATTATCTGTATAATCACTACCTACACGAATAAATAATTTTGTACCATTATCAATCGCATTTGACGCTCTATCTAATAAGTTTTGAGCAGATACAAACATTTGCAACTTTTTGTATCGACGCAAATCTAAATTTGTATTCTTAAAAATAGCTTTTGAAGTACTTCCTGGTTTAAACTTCGCTTTCAATGTCATCGAAGCTTCGTTCTGAGATTGATATCCCGTTGTTCCTTGTGTTTGTTCACGATAAACTCCAGGAGGAATCATATAACGAGGACGATCTGTACCATTTCGTTCGATACTTACCTCACCAATTTCTAAATCATCAATATTTTTATCCTCCTCATAACCTTCTTGATTACTAATGATATAAGGATAAATGTTTTTTGTATAACGACGCCATTCAGAACGAACTAAATCAAAAGTACCAAAACGTAGAGTTGTTTCTTCCTCGAAACCTCGCATCACCATACGCATAAAACGAGCAGCTGTTAACACACTTTCTGCTTGTGCAATAGACGCATCATTGTTTAACTCTTCTACTCCATCTCCGTCAAGATCTAAATCAAAGTTATCAACAGGAATACGAACTTGATACCATTTTACATCATGTTTCGTTTTGTCTGGAAATTCTCCCTGAACCGTTTTTCTTGCAACAATAAATTTATTGTTTGGATCTTCTAACGTTTGACGGTTAATTTTTAACGTATACTGATTATAGTTTTCTGTCTGATCTAAATTGAAATCGCCATTAATATCTTCTGTATCTGGCGTTAAAGATGATGCATGTAAAGGATTATCAGTTGAATTGTTTCCTTGCGGATTTCTGAAATAACGGTAACGATCTTGAACCGTATTCCCGATTGATGCACCTCTAAAGCGATCATCTAAGAAGAATAAATAATTATCATTTGCAGGATCTAATTCTCCTGTCACTAAATTATTACTCGTAATTCCATAACGTTGCGCTTCTTCCTCATCTGTTAATCCATTATAACCCAAATCTTGTTGTTTTCGGGCAGCTCCTTCCGTATCAAAAGCATATAAAATTGGATTTAACTGAGGTGTTAATCCCCATTTAGAAGCAACAGTCGCCGCACCATTTCCAGAATGAGGCAATCCATTTTCGTACATCATTTCGCCGTCTTTTAAGACATCTTCCGAAACATTTCCTAAATGTACCAATAGCTCTCCTTCTCCACCTTTTCCATCTGCATAAGGATCCATCATCCAAAACTCGATGTATTCCACATTCGAATCTTTGAAGTTAGAAACTGAAATAGGACGCATAATTGCTCCCCAGTTTTTCGTATCTACTGCATTTGGATTAACATTATAAGGTCCACGTTCTTGCGGATAGAATGTCATATCTAATGTGCTGATGTATGAATTTGTACCAGCCATTACATCACGTTGATCAAAAAGCTCTTTTAACTTAATGCGACGTGCCATGTGTGTTGACATTTGTTGATCTGTTAAAGGCGAACTTCCTCCCATTCCATAAAAACGCGGATCAATAGAATACCATGATAACATACGACGACCATTGTTGAATGATAAATCGTCATTTTTCATTCCATTTGGGAAGAACGGGTGGTAACCAGAAGCAGAATATCCAGCAGGTTTTCCTGGTGTTGATCCAAATTTCCATGAACCAACATCTAATAAACTAATGCGCGATTGTGCATCTTCGAAATCGTCTATATAAGAATAACCTCCTGTCACTTTGTTCATTCCTGGCATCAAATAAGCTGCCTCTGCCTGAACGCTAATGTTCGACATTTGGTCCGTTTTGATTCCCGGAATTTTATTTGTTAAACGAGTTAACCACTCAGCTTCTGAGTTATATTGTGTATTAAGTCCAACAATTGTGTTATTCACAGGTTCTGAACCAAATTGTGTTTTTTGCGTAACTGGACGTTCTTGGTAATTAATTAAAGTTCCGCCTAACATAAACTTATCACTAAATTTATGCTCGACATTAATTCCCATGAAACGTTTTTTCTGTAAATTAAATGTAGATTGATTTTCTAAAGAAACATTAATTGGTGCTCCAGAATTTTTCAATTGTTCATTAATGATTTTTACACGCCCCAACTGATAATCTACCGTATAATCTACGCCTTCCGTCAACGTTGCTCCACCAGAAGTTACTTTAACAGAACCTTGCGGCACATTGAAAGCGCCCAACGGAATACCATCTGTCACCGTTCCTTTGTAACGACCTTCTAACGTATAACGATTAGCTAATTTTTCGCCAGAAAGTGTATTTGGTAATTGACGATAAATTTGATTAAAAACATATTCTTCATTTTGACCTTTTAATTTATTGCTCAAATATTTACCAAAAGGTTCAACAGAAGTGAAAATAATATTTCCTCTTTCTGTATCAATTGTTAACCCTGGTTGAAAATCAAATAAACCATCACCTTTACTTCCGTCAGGATTTTGTTGTAATTGTCCGTTCGAATTTAATCTATCCATGTTCAGAACTTGAATTAACGATTGTTCTGAAACAGCAGAATTTGGTAAGTAATTTAATTTTCCAGAAGATTGTTCACCATTATCTTTGAAATTAATATTCATCAAGAAATCTTCACTCGAAACACCATAAGCATTTAGCGAATAAATATTTTTCATCATCAAATCCCACATTGGCGAAGCCACATTAACTGCAGAATTTGGTTTGATTAATTTCGCGATAATTGGTTTATCTGTCTCACTCGACATTTGTCCAACTTTGTATAATTTTGTCGGATCAGAGCTTAACGAATACTGAAACGAAACCGCTAACAAATCTTCACCATCAACCAAAGGCGTATTCAAGGAAATGTATCCTAATTTTGGATAGAAAGTGAATTCGGAAGCATCAAGTTTACGAACATTTTCGTTGACGATAAAGTTTTCTCCATCCTGAAATTGTTCTCCATTGAAAGAATATCCGTTCAAATAACTTCTTGCATCACTAATCTTAGTAAAACCTTGAGAATTAATCTCATTAAATAAGGCATTACTACTATTTTGAGGCGCTGTATCACCTTCTGCAATATCTCGCAAAGCGATAATAGAACGTCTATTCTGTTGATTCCCTCCAGATTTATCAACTTTCCAAACCTCAATATTACTGATATTGATATTACTGTTAACTGCAGGATAATTTGCTAACGCTCTATCGTAACTATTTCTAAAAAATTGACCTAAGAAAAAGTGTCTATTGTATTCATATTTTTCGGCAGCGACTTTAAAATCAGTCATCACACCACCACCTTGAACCACAATATTTTTAGATTCCGAACGTTGTTCTGAAAAGACAGCCGATACATTTGTACGACCGAATTTAAGATCTGTTCTAACTCCAAAAAGTGACTGTGCACCTGTAATCAACGAAGTACTAAGCGGCATCGAAATATTACCAACCTCTATATTTTGTAGGATATCATCTTCTCCTCCAAATGGATCCAATTTATTCCCCAAAGCCTTTCTCCACTGAAGTTTCATTTGATTTTCGAAGCCAAAACCAGCTTGCGTGTCATAATTCACTTTCATCTGAAGATTTTCTCCGACTTTACCCAAAATACTCAATTGCATACGTTGATTAAGATCCATTGTAAGCGTTTGACGGTTTTGTGGCAACAACATTGGATTATCTATCTTTTGCAAGAAAACACCCAATTCTAAATTTGCATAACCTTGCGGAATCAATGAAATTTCTGATCCACCAAAAATAGTTTCGAAAGCTTTAGATTTCACCTTAAAACTTGGTAAAATACTTCCTTCTTTTTTTCCTTCCTTATCTCCAAAACGTTCTTCACGATAAAATTGATCGTTGGTTTGAGATTTTGTACGGAAATAATTTTTCATGTCTTGATTCTGAACCAAAGTCAGGTATTCTTGACGTGTCAAATAGATAGGTTCGGAAACTAAACTTGTTCCAATTTGAGGATATAAAATATACTGACGCTTTATCGCATCATATTGTACATCGTATTTTATTTGATTATCTAAAAACAATCCACCTTTTTGATCTCGGATAGGAAACTTAAGCGTATCACTTTCCTGAGCCATAACATCGCTCATAGTTCCCATTGCAAAAAGGAAACACAAAGCCGCTATAGTAGAGCCTTTACGAATAGTTTTTGGTTCGTTATGAATCTTCATTAAATTTTCTTCAAGGTTTCTTTTACTAAGAATTCCACGTCTGCATCTGGCTGATCTTGTAGGATTTTGTCCATGATTTTCTCTGCAGATTTTTTAGGAATTCCTAAAACTTCTAAAGCAGATAACGCTTCATTCTTAGATTTATTTTTAACCGAAGTAGAATTAACATCTAATATTAAATTTTGATCCAATTTATCTTTCAAGTCAATGATGATTCTTTGCGCTGTTTTAGCTCCAATTCCTTTTACACTTTGCAATAATCTGGCATCTTCTTGAGCGATTGCAGTTGCAATTTCTTTGGAAGAAAGTGTAGAAATAATCATCATTCCAGAAGCTGGACCAACACCGTTAACACTAATTAATTTCTGAAAAATTTCTCGTTCTAATTTTGTTGCAAATCCATAAAGTATATGCGCATCTTCGCGAACAATCAAATGTGTAAAAATTGTAACCAATTCTTCGTGTTCTAAAGTAGAATATGTATTCAATGAAATATTGACCCAATATCCGACCCCATTACAATCTATTACAGCATTTGTTGGATAAATCTCGATTAATTTACCTCTTAATTGTGTTATCATTTTGATGTTTATTTAGTTACACACATATAGTGATAACGTCAAAAATACGATTTATTTTGTAAGGATGAAAGTATTGATTTTAATGAAAGCCTTGTCAAGATTTAAATCTTGACAAGGCTTCAATTGATTTGAATTAAATATTTTGAGAAATCAATTTTTAGTTTTTCATATTGTTGTTGGTTTGAAATATAACCGTCGTACTAAACGGAGGAAATGTAAATACAGTTTTAAAATAATCAGTTGAATACTCTTTATCACTAATAGGATTATTAAACGTTACTCTCGTTTTAAGACTAGAACATCTTAATTTGTCATCATAATTTTTATCAAATGAATAAGGTAATGGTTCAAAATAACCCTCATAATTTTTTTCACAAGGATATAATCCGTCAGATTCTAATGGACTTTGTTCAAATACTTTTCCAAAATGTTGAACTATAAATAATATTATTATTGAAATTAATAAGGATAAAATAATAATTTTTAAATTTTTCAAATTCAAAAATTCAAAAATTCAATTAATTACAAATAAATTTACATACAATGCTCATCCATTCCATTTAGCTGAAGTGCTTCTTTGGCTGGTGAAATGAAAGGAATGTTTAATTCTAATCCGCGAAGGATAAATAATACACCCAAAATAAGTGTGATAATTGGTAAGATTTTTAAGATCGTTTGACGTTGTTTCACTGATAAAAAATTACCAAATAAAACGGTTGCAAACATCAAAGGCAAAGTTCCAAATCCGAAGAAGAACATAAACATCGCACTTTTGTAAACTGATCCTAAACCAATGGCAGCTGTAAGTGAAGCATAAACCATTCCGCAAGGTAAAAGGCCATTTAATAGACCAACTATATAAAGTGAGGAAGAATCTTTCTTGATTAAGAATTTACCAAGAGAGAGTTTTACTTTTACCATCAAGGCGTTAACAGGGCGAAGTTGCGTAGCACCATTTTCGTAGAATTTTGGAATCATGACCATAATAATCATCAAAACTCCAATCAAAATACTTAAGTAATTTTGTAATCCAACAAATGAAAATGATTCACCAATCAATCCTAAAATTGCGCCTAAAATTGTATAAGTGGTTACACGTCCTAATTGATACGTCAAATTACGAAGTGTAAATTTTAGTTTGTTTTGAGATTCTAATCCCAAAGATAAAGCAATAGGCCCGCACATCCCCACGCAATGCAGGGACGATGTAAGACCTATGGATAATGCTATGATAACTATTGTGAAATCCATCGAATGGACTTTTTAATCAAATAAGTTTGATTATTTTCTTTCCAGCTTAAAGTTAATTCGTATTCTCCGTCAATTAACTTAACAGAAGGTACTAAGAAATTTTTTCTGTCTGATAATTTGATTGTTGTTTTAACGTCTTTGGTTTCGTTATCATTTCGCATCAAAAAAATATCTCCTTTAAAATCGGCAGCAGTAGTTGCTGGAAATTGAAATAAAAATCCATTTGCTTGTACAATAACTTCTGGTTTTTCGGCTAAAGTATTTGCACGTTTTTCAGCATTTATTTCATCCTGAAAATGAATTTCTTTTTCGTAATAATCCTCGGTTACCATTCCACCTGTATCTCCTGCAAAATATAACAATGATAGAATGAATATCATAAAACATCCCAAAGCAATTGCTACATAATGTCCCCAATTTAACTTCATATGATTAATATTTGAATGGAGCTGAGAAGCTCGTTTCGTATTTATCGATTACTTTTCCTTTTTGATTGACTAATCCAATCACTACTTTTTCTTTGTACGATTTAACTTCATCCATTGGAATTTTCAAGAAGAATTTTCCTTGGATGATTTGACCTTTTTCCATGTTCAATTTATTCTCGCCTTCGTACATTTCTACTTTTGAGTTTTTGTGTGATAGCAATTGAACTGTTACAATTTGGTCTGCATTTGTTTTATTGTACAATGTATACTCGAATTGATTAACGTAATATTTACCTTCTACCTTGTAATCTGTTCCAGGAACTTTAAGGTATTTAGATTCTACATCAGACCGAGAGAACAAGAAAGCTGTCATTGCTCCAATTAATAATAATAAAGCAAATGTATAAGCAGCTAATCGTTTTGTGAATTTGAATTTTTCGCCACGTTTGATATCATCTTCCGAAGCATAACGAATCAATCCTGTTGGTAAACCGACTTTTTCCATTACTTCGTCGCATGCATCAATACAAGCTGTACAGTTAACACATTCTAATTGGATTCCGTTACGAATATCAATTCCAGTAGGACAAACAACAACACATTGACCACAGTCAATACAATCCCCTTTTCCTTTTGCTTTACGATCTTCGTTCTTTTTGAATTTTGCTCGACCAGCTGTTCCTTCACCACGTTTAAAATCGTATGTTACATTGATTGTATGCGAATCAATTAATACACCTTGGAAACGTCCGTAAGGACAAACCAATGTACACGCTTGTTCACGAAACCATGCAAAGATGAAATAGAAAGTAGCTGAGAAGAAAACCAATCCAACTAATGTTCCTACATTTTCTGCAGGACCTTCTTTTATTACATCATACAATGCATCAGCTCCAATAATATAAGCTAGGAATACATTTGCGATAATAAATGAAATGATTGCGAAGATGGTCCATTTCAGTAATTTTTTACGAATTTTTTCTTCGTCCCAATCTTGCTTATCTAATCTTATTTGTTTTGCTCTATCTCCTTCTATGGCGTATTCTATTTTTCGAAAAACCATTTCCAAGAAAATAGTTTGTGGACATACCCATCCACAAAATAAACGACCATAAGCCATGGTGAATAATACGATGAAAATAATTGTCGTGATCATTCCTAAAGCTAAAAGGAAGAAGTCTGATGTAAAAAATGGAAAACCAAATAAAATGAATTGACTGTGCAATACATCAAATTTGAACAATGGATTTCCATTAGGTAATTTAAAGAAAGGCGTTAAGATTAATATTGCTAACAATACATAACTTACATACGTCCTATAATTTGTAAACTTACCTTTTGGTTTTTTAGGGTAAACCCATTTACGCTCTCCTGTTCGCTCCATAGTTCCAATGGAAGTACGTACATCTTCGTTCATTTGGCTGTTTTCATCCAAATAATCGTCTAAATTAAATTCATCTTTTGGGTCAGAATTTTGAACACTCATTATAGTGAATTTTAAATATATACAAATTTACGACTAAAAAAGAAAAGAGAGCTTATAAATAAGCTCTCTTTCAATATGATATTTGTTGTAATTATTCAATCAATTACTTTTGTTTCCATGCTTCCATTAAGTCACCTTGAGGAGCAGCTGCACCTTCTGCAACTGTTTTCGTAGGTTCTTTTTGGTTGATGTAATATACGTAAGAAGCTACTTTCTCAATTGCTAATCCAGATAACTCTTTACGTTGTCCAAATGCACGCATTTGAGGATTGTGTGGAGATCCATTGTAAACAATGTGATAAATATTTTTGAATAAACTATCTTCTACATGATTCACCCAGTAATCATCCGTTAAGTTTGGTCCAATACCTCCTTTACCACCTTCCATGTGACATTGTGTACAATTTTGCTCAAAGATTTTTTTACCTTGTTCTACGATTGCAGGATCGTTAGATTTGTTTACAGCTCCTGTGATATCAATATCATTTGCAACTGCCCAAATACTATCTTGCGCATCTTTGTAAACCATTTCTTCTTCGTATTCTTTGTCCATGTGAGCGAAGTCTGTAAAACTATATGCCATTACATAAACAACCATAAATACAATACCGAAATAGAATAATGATAACCACCATTGTGGTAAAGCATTGTCTAACTCTTTGATTCCATCAAAACCATGATCTAAGATGATAGACTCTTCTTCTTTATCAGATTGTTTTTTAGCAGCTGAACTAAATAAGCGTTTGAAATAACCTATTTTTCCTTCTTCTAAATACTGTGCTTGTTCTACTTCTGATAATCTTTTGAATCTTTCTGCTTCGATTACTTTGTTCAAAGCATTGATAATTAAAAGCATCACAATTGCAACTGCTAATACTGCCCAGAAAATTCCTTGTGCAAACACATGTTTCAAGTGCTCAAGTAAATTGTGAATCATTCCTTGAAAACCTGGTTCTGGCACCACATCTACTGGCGTCACCATTGTAAACGCTAAGATTACTGCTAATAGCGTTAATGGGATAAATATATAAGCTGGGGTACGTTGTCTCATTTTGTATTATTTTTTTCGTTCTCTTCTGGTTCTAAATCTAAAGCTGCTGACTCGTTGTCTTTGTAATAACCTTTCGGTTTTTTCATTACTTTTACAAATATCGTTACAAAGACTGCTATGAATCCAATAAGGATCAATGTCTGCAAGAAAGATGCATACTCATACTGAGAAAGGAATTCTTTATAATATTTTAACATTAGTTACTTGCTGTCTCTACTTGTTCAGCTTTTATATCTGTTCCTAAACGTTGTAAATATGCGATTAATGCTGTAATCTCACGATCTCTTAACGGAACAAACTCTTTACCTTGTTGTTTAGCTTCTGCTTCTTTCTTAGCGTATAACTCTTTCAAGTCAGATGCATCTTTAAAGATAGTTTGCTCAATTGCTAAAGCTTGTTTGTTCATAGAAACTTGCATACTGTCAAAATCTTCTTGTTGATAAGGAACTCCTAATGCAACCATAGATTTCATTTTATCACGCGTCAACTCACGGTCTAATTTATTATCAATTAACCAAGGGTAACGAGGCATGATAGAACCATCTGATGTAGAACGTGGATTCCACATGTGTTTGTAATGCCAAGCATCTGGGTTTTTACCTCCTTCGCGGTGTAAGTCTGGACCAGTTCTTTTAGAACCCCATAAGAATGGGTGATCGTAAACAAATTCTCCTGCTTTTGAGTATTCACCATAACGTTTTACTTCATCACGGAATGGACGAACCATTTGCGTGTGACAAGCATTACATCCTTCTCTAATATATAAATCACGTCCTTCTAACTCTAATGGAGTGTAAGGTTTGATACTTGCAATTGTAGGTACGTTAGATTTTACTACGATTGTAGGAACAATCTCTACTAATCCACCTACTGCTAAAGTTAATACAGCTCCGATTGTTAACACGATTGGTGTTCTTTCGATCCAAGAGTGTACGCCTTCTCCTTGTGTACGCGCTGCTGTTTTTGGAGCCAATGCAGGAGCTTCTGCTTCTTCATTTGCAACAAAGTGTCCAGATTTTACAGTTTTCCAAACATTGATAATCATTAAGATTGCTCCTATTAAGTATAATGTTCCTCCAAATGCACGTAATGGATATAACCATTGTTTAAGAATTGTAACTGTTTGTAAGAAGTTACCATATTCTAATGTTCCGTCAGCTGCGAATTGTTTCCACATTAAACCTTGTGTCCAACCTGCAACATACATAGGAATTACCCAGAATAAGATACCGAAAGTACCAATCCAGAAGTGTGTATTAGCCATCTTAACAGATGCTAATTTAGTTCCAAATAACTTTGGTACTAAGTAATAGATCATACCAAAAGCGATAAATCCATTCCATCCTAAAGTACCTACGTGTACATGAGCAGGAACCCAGTCTGTAAAGTGACCAATTTTATTTAAAGTTTTTGTTGCTAATAACGGTCCTTCGAAGGTAGCCATACCATAACAAGTTAAAGCAACTACGAAGAATTTCAAAATAGGATTTTCTCGTACTTTATCCCATGCACCACGTAATGTTAATAAACCATTTAACATACCTCCCCAAGATGGAGCGATTAACATGATAGAGAAACCTGTTCCTAAAGCTTGTGCCCAACCTGGTAATGCGGTATAAAGCAAGTGGTGAGGACCAGCCCAAATATAAATAAAGATTAATGACCAGAAGTGGATAATAGATAATTTGTATGAGAATACAGGTCTATTAGCTGCTTTTGGTACAAAGTAATACATTAATCCTAAGATAGGTGTCGTTAAGAAGAATGCTACCGCATTGTGTCCGTACCACCATTGTACTAACGCATCTTGAACTCCAGAATACAATGAATATGATTTCGGAGCCGTTAAGCTAAATGTTACAGGGATTTCTAAATTGTTAAACACGTGTAACATTGTAATTGCAGCCCAAGTTCCGATAAAGAACCAAATTGCTACATACAAATGACGAACACGACGTTTAGCAATCGTTAAGAACATTTGTGCTCCAAACAATACCCAAACTAAAGCGATTAAAATATCAATTGGCCATTCGTGCTCAGCATACTCTTTAGAAGTGTTGTATCCTAAGATAAATGTTACAAATGATAATACAATAAATAATTGCCATCCCCAGAAAACGATCCAGCTTAAAACATCGCTGTACATTCTGGTTTTCAACAACCTTTGCATTGAATAATAAGCTCCGGTAAAGAACGAGTTTCCAACAAACGCGAACACCGCAAATGTTGTGTGAATCATTCTTAATCTACCAAAACCAAGTGTCCCTTGTGAATTGATTAACCCTTGGATGTTCCCTCCGATTGTACCATCATCCGATCCGAAGATGTATTCTGGTAACGTTGGAAAAAACAACAAAGTTGCAACCAATACTCCAAAGAAAAATGCCATAACTGCCCAAAACAATGTGGCATAAAGGAAATACTTTACGATCTTATTGTCGTAACTAAAAGTCTGCATTTGCATTATGAGTCGATTTTATCTTGTGTTTTTTTATCATCTTTTAACATTCTCACTGCTGGGGATTCATCCTCATCAAATTGTCCTTTCTTATACCCTAAAAAGAATAAAAGTAAGAAAATTGCCCCCAAAGAGACACTAACTAATATCATTAATAATAATATCCCCATAGCTCCACAAAATTACAAAGCCCTAAGTTCTTATCACAATGATTTTGGTCAGAGCAGTATGTATAAGTCTAATTTAAAATCAATCTAAATTCCATTTTGTTAATTTATCTACAATTCGCGTACTTGCCGTTGCAAAAATTAACACTGAAATAGAACTTATTGGCATTAATATAGCCGCTACAACTGGCTGTAAATAACCAGAAACAGCGAAACTAAGTCCAACAATATTATACAAGAAACTGATAAAAAAAGCAATTTTTACAAATTTCATCGTGGTCTTCGATAACTTTAAGAAATTAGGGATTGCTGAAAAACTTTTAGCATCCAAAATTCCATCACATGACGGTGAAAAACTATTAATATCTTCAGAAATCGAAATCCCAACTGTACTTTGTTTTAAAGCTCCAGCGTCATTCAATCCATCTCCAAGCATCATTACTTTCTTTCCTTCATGTTCTAGTTGTTTGATATAATCTA
This sequence comes from Empedobacter sp. GD03865, assembly GCF_029840775.1. NCBI lineage: Bacteria > Pseudomonadati > Bacteroidota > Flavobacteriia > Flavobacteriales > Weeksellaceae > Empedobacter > Empedobacter sp. GD03865. The sequence continues at coordinate 71,271 of NZ_JAOCDF010000003.1, read as the reverse complement.
ACTTATCAGATGGTGATTGATTAAAAATCAATTTAGCATTTGACGGAAAAATTGTTTCTAAATATTCTTTTTCAGAATCATTATCCCCAGACAAAACGTGTAACTGATAAGCATCCAATTCTTTCAATAAACGATCTAAACCTTTTCTATATCGATTGGTGTAAACAAATTTACCAAAAACTTCTTCATTAATTGATATAAATACTTGAGATTGATTTAAAGTATTTTCATTAAAAATAGCATTCGTAAAACTTCTCGAACCAACTTTTATTTGATGTCCATCTACATCAGCTTGCTGACCTTTTCCTACAATCTCTTCGTAATTAGAAATCGGTAAATGATCATCAACTGTCAACTTCTTATATAATGTACGACTTAACGGGTGATTAGAGTTTCTAATCAATGCTTTCACCAATTGCTTTTGATACTCAGAAAGTTCTTTCCCTTCATATTGCACTTGCGCTTCATCACTTTCCGTAATTGTACCAGTTTTATCAAAAACTACATCTGTAATTTTTTCCATTCTTTCGACTGTAGATGTATTTTTTACATAGAATTTCTTATTACCAAAAATACGCATCATGTGTCCCAAAATAAACGGAGAAGACAAACCTAACGCACAAGGGCAAGCAATAATTAAGATTGATGTAACAACTTCTAATATTTTTGAAGAATCGTGGAAATACCAATAAACAGCAGAAATTGCTGTAATAATAAGGATGATTAATGTGAAATAATGACTGATTTTATTCGTCAAAGCATTCAACTCAGATTCTTCTTTCTGGAAAGCATCATTGTTCCATAATTGGGTTAAATAACTTTGATTAACATCCGAAATAATTTCCAACTCAATTGCATGACCAGATTGTTTTCCTCCAGCAAATATTTTATCTCCAGCTTTTTTCTGAATCAAACGAGATTCTCCCGTCACAAACGAGTTATCAATCATCGCTTCACCTTTCATCAAAATAGCATCGGCTGGAATAATTTCTTCATTTCTAATTAAAATTCGATCACCTTTTTTCAAATCAGCTAACAAAATTGGTTGTTCATAACCATTTTCTAATTTCGCAACTGCAATTGGATAAAACGATTTGTAATCTCGATCAAATGCCAATGCTTGCATTGTTTGTTGCTGAAACCATTTACCTGTCAACATCAAAAATAAAAGCATCGCTAATGTATCAAAGTAACCTGGCGAAATATCAAAAATGATATCATAAGTCGATTTGAACATAATTACGATAATTCCTAACGCAATTGGCACATCGATATTGATATATTTATTTTTCAGACCTTGCCAAGCCGAAACAAAATAATCGGTAGATGAATAAAAGAAAACAGGCAACGACAACGCGAACATCGTCCAACGAAAATATCCTTTGTTTTGATCTAACCATTGTTCTTTTACATTACCAAAAACTTCGACATATTCTGGAAACGATAAAAGCATAATATTCCCAAAACAGAATCCTGCAATTACCAATTTGCTCACCAAAGAACGATCGACTTTGCTTTTTTTCTTTTTGTCTAATGTTTTTAGATTAATCGAAGGTTTGTAGCCTAAATTTGTAATAAATCTTGCCAAATCACCCAATTTCAAATCCGCATCTCGATACGTAATCTGAACAGTTTTTTGCGTAAAATTGACATTAGAAGATATAATATTTGGATTAATTGTATCCAAACTTTCTAGCAACCAAACACACGAAGTACAATGCATTACAGGCACATAAAAGGACACAACAGTAACGCCATCATCTGAAAAATCGACAACTTTATCAAAGATTTCTTTTGTGTTTAAGAAATCAAATTGATGATTACTTTTTCCATCAGGACGCAAACCTGCATTACGATTAAGGTCGTAATAATCTTTTAAATTATTTACGTTTAAAATCTCGTAAACCGTTTTACAACCCTGACAACAAAAATCCTTTTCATCGAACTGAATAACCTCTTCTTCAATTCGTTGACCACAGTGAAAACAATTCTCTTCCATACTATTTTACAAAATTACTTTCCTTTTATCAGAATTAACGTTAACTTTGTATGAATTAAGTCATAACAACAAGATATGTCAGAGTTTAATGAGAATGTAGTATCGATTAAAGCGATGTTTGATAACCCAGAGTCTTTCGGGGTTTTTAGTAAGGAAGAATTATTGGAGTTTGAGCAAGAGAAGAAAATCATCAACCTAAAAAAAGGAGACGAGATTATCCAGGAAGGTAATACACCAAAAGGTATATATTGCGTCATGAAAGGAACTGCTAAGTTGTTCAAAATTGGTTTTAATGGAAAAGAGCAAATTCTACGTTTTATCAACGAAGGTGACATTATCGGTTATCGCTCAATCTTAAGTCAAGAAGTATTTGGTGCCTCTGCAACCGCAATGACGCCAGTTGAAATATATTATATTCCAGAAAAATTCTTCTTAAAATTATTAGAAGTTAATCCAAAATTAGCTTTCAATATTTTACAAAGAATTGCTAAAGATTTGGGAGAATATGCAAGAACAATCACTTATTTAGCACAAAAAACAGTTCGCGAACGTTTGGCTGAAGTTTTAATTTTATTAGAAGGAAAATTAGGAACAGACAAAGACGGATTTATCAACATTTCGTTGACACGCGAAGAAATGGCAAATTTGATTGGAACAGCGACAGAATCTGCAATTCGTTTGATTTCTGAATTCAAAACTGATGAATTAATCGAAGTTGAAGGAAGAAAAATAAAAGTTTTAGATCATCAAAAGTTGACGAAATTAGGTCATGTTATTTTGTAAGAATTTATTCTTGATATAAAATCAAAAGTCGCTCGTTGAGCGACTTTTTTATGCAAACTATTTCAATTTCATATAATAATCTTTGAGAATTGGATCAATTTTTTCGAGCGCATATCTCAACGTTGTTCTTGGCATTTGCAACGTATATTCGTCCAAAAACTCAATCAACTTTTCTTCATTCATTTTTCCCATTTCACGCAACATCCAACCATTTGCTTTGTGCATTAAATCGTGTGAATGATTAAGATTTTTCAACACAATTTCAGGAACAATTGAAAATGATTTTTGTTTGATAAAATACATAGTTGATACAGTTGCGATTCGTTTTTCCCACAAATCATCTGAATCTGCCAATTCAAAAAGCAATTCTTCTCGTTTTTGATGAAAACAATAATGTCCCAAAATTTTATAACAACTTGTGTCAACCAAATCCCAATTGTTGATTTGAGAAGTTTGAGCAAGATAAAAATCGATGATATCTTTTCTTACAAGTTCATCTTTTGATTTTTCGTACTTCAAGACCAATATCAATAAAGCTGTTAATCTATATTCGTGAATATTGGAATTCAATAAATTTTTGATGTCATTTAATGAAACTTGTTGATAAAATTCTTTCGCAATCAAACGTTGATTCGGAACAGAAATCCCAAGAAAAATATCTCCTTCACCATATTCTCCTTTTCCAGTTTTGAAAAAACGCATCATAATCTTCGCTTTATCATCGTCCGCTAAATCTTGTAAAGTTGATTTTAATTGCTCTATCATATTTTATCAATTAGATTTTGAAGTTAACAAAAAAAGAGTCCAAAAACTGAACTCTTATTTATTTTAAAATATTAAATATAAATTTAATAACTTTAATGCAAACTTACATTTATGAATTTCAAACACAAGCCTCTAATATTATTCTTCTTCCTGATTATAATAATCAATGGTCTTATAAAGTTGTATAATAATTTTCCTGAAAATTCAATGGGTCTTTATATTCAAATTGGATTATTATTTATGGTTATATTAATTCTAATTTTTAATCTTAAAAAATCTAAAAATTAAAACTATTACTCTTCCGAATCATTTTCTTCCTCATCGTAATATTGAAAAAGGAAATTATTATAAGGAAAACGTTTCATGTGAATTTCTTTCACTTCTTCATAAACCGTTTTTCGCAAATCTTCTAAATTATCTTTTTCCGTTGCCGAAATAAACAATGTCGGATAATCTGTTTTCGCCATCCACGTACGTTTCCAATCTTCTAACGAATAATTTTCAAATTTCTTTTCAGACAAATCATCTTCATCTTGTTTGATATAAGAAAAATTATCAATTTTATTGAAAACCATAATCGTTGGTTTTTCTTTCGACTCTATTTCAGCTAAAATTTGATTCACAGAATTCACATGATCCTCAAAACTCGCATGCGAAATATCCACAACATGGACCAACAAATCCGCTTCACGAACCTCATCTAATGTAGATTTGAACGATTCTACCAATTGTGTTGGCAACTTGCGAATAAACCCAACCGTATCCGTTAATAAGAAAGGTAAATTACCAATTACCACTTTTCGAACCGTTGTATCTAATGTTGCAAATAATTTATTTTCGGCAAAAACTTCGGACTTCGATAAGACATTCATCAACGTTGATTTCCCAACATTTGTGTACCCAACCAACGCAACGCGTACCAATGCTCCTCGATTTTTACGTTGAGTCGCCATTTGCTTATCGATTCCTTTCAATTTCTCTTTCAATAACGTAATTCGATCACGAATAATACGTCTATCCGTTTCAATTTCCGTTTCACCAGGACCACGCATACCAATTCCTCCACGTTGACGCTCTAAGTGTGTCCACATTCGTGTTAATCGTGGTAATAAATATTGGTATTGAGCCAATTCTACCTGCGTACGTGCATATGAAGTTTGCGCTCGTTGAGCAAAAATATCTAAAATCAATTGTGTACGGTCGATGATTTTTTTGTTGACAACTTTCTCAATATTTTTCAACTGAGAAGGCGTTAATTCATCATCAAAAATAACTGTATCAATATCATATTCTTCGACAAAAGCCGTGATTTCATCTAATTTCCCGCTTCCTACAAAGAATTTAGAATCAGGTTTGTCCATTCTTTGTGTAAAACGTTCTCCAACTGTCGCTCCAGCTGTATAAGCTAAGAACTCCAATTCGTCCATATATTCCGTCAGTTTTTCTTCGGATTGTTCACGTGTAATCAATCCAACTAAAACTACTTTTTCGTATTGTGCTTCTTGTTTTTCTAACATATATTATATTACTGCAAAAATAAAAGAAAGTTTTGGATGTAACCGAACTTTCTATAAAATATTGAGAATTAATCAAATCAATAAAACTCAATAAATATTTGAGTTCTTTTGGATAAAAATAGAAAAAAATAAGGTTTTCATAATTAATAACAAGTTTATTTACTAATTTTCAAAAAATCTATTGTCAATTAAAATTTCCTTTCTACATTTGTTCCGACAAAAAAGTAAAAATGTACAAAAATCAATTACATCATCATCACCATCATACTTGCACTCAAGCGAGCAGATAGTGGTATGTAATGATTTTATCACAATATCTAAATCCCGTTTGAGTAAATCGAACGGGATTTTTTGTTACTTCAAGATTTAATCATCGATTTACTCAAACTTAAAAAATATAAAACATTAAAAATGAGTAAATTAAAAATAGCCATTCAGAAAAGTGGTCGATTAAGTGAAAAATCACTCGAATTATTGAAAGATTGCGGAATTAAAATTTCTACAAGTAATCGAAAATTAAGAACCGAATCTCCAAATTTCCCTATCGAAGTTTTATTCTTACGAGACGACGATATTTCACAATATGTAGAACAAGGCGTTGCTGACATCGGTATTTTAGGAGAAAATGAAGTTTGGGAAAAAGATAAAAATGTCACTCAAATTCGTCAATTAGGATTCGCAGGTTGTAAACTTTGTTTAGCTATTCCGAAAGATGAAGCTTATACAGATTTAAGTTATTTTCAAGACAAAAAAATTGCCACTTCTTATCCACGTATTTTACAAAAATTTTTCCAAGAAAAAGGTATCAACGTTAAGATTGAAGAAATTGGTGGAAGCGTAGAAATTGCTCCAAGTATCGGTTTGGCAAATGCTATTTTTGACATCGTTTCTACAGGTTCAACATTATTAACAAATGGTTTGAAACAAGTGGAAACAGTGGTTGAATCACAAGCAGTTTTAATTTCTAACAAAAATCTCGACAATGAAAAACAAGCAATTGTAGATCGTCTTTTATTTAGAATTGAAGCGGTAAAACAATCTTCTGAGAACAAATATATTTTATTAAACGCGCCCAACGAAAAGTTAGAAGAAATCATTGCTTTGTTACCCGGAATGAAATCTCCAACAGTTTTACCACTTGCCGAAAAAGGTTGGTCATCAATCCACACTGTAATTAAAGAAGATACTTTTTGGGACATCATCGAGCAATTGAAAGCTTTGGGTGCTGAAGGAATTTTAGTACTAGAAATTGAAAAAATGATTTTATAATTTTTGATTGACGATTTACAATTTACGATTGAATCGTAATTCGTAATTCTAAAATCGTAATTCGTAACAAAATGCAAACATATATCAAACCTCAACTTTCAGATTGGTCTACGTTAACAGCTCGACCAACGAAAGAAGCACAAGATTTACAAGAAATAGTTTTAGATATTTTTGGAAAAATTCAAACCGAGAAAGATCAAGCTTTAATTGATTTTACAGAAAAATTTGATCAAGTTAAGCTAACTTCTTTAGAAGTTTCTACTCAAGAAATTGAAGAAGCAAAAACTTTAATTTCTGAAGAATTAAAAGGAGCAATTCAATTAGCAGCTTCTAATATTGAGAAGTTTCACACTGAACAACGTGAAGAAGTAAAAGTTATTGAAACCACAAAAGGAGTAAATTGTTGGAGAGAATCTCGCGGTATCGAAAATGTTGGAATTTATATTCCAGGTGGAACAGCTCCGTTATTTTCTACAACTTTAATGTTAGGAATTCCTGCTAAATTAGCTGGTTGCCAAAATATTATTTTATGTACACCTCCAAATAAAGAAGGAAAAATTCACCCTGCAATTTTATATACTGCGAACTTAATCGGAATTGAAAAAATCTACAAAGTTGGCGGAATTCAAGCGATTGGAACGTTAACTTTTGGAACAGAAACGATTCAAAAAGTGGATAAAATTTTCGGTCCAGGAAACCAATATGTAACTGCAGCAAAACAAGTAGCTCAAAACTTTGGTGTAGCGATCGACATCCCCGCAGGTCCAAGCGAGGTTTTAGTAATTGCTGACAAAACTTCAGTTCCTAAATATGTCGCAGCCGATTTATTATCGCAAGCAGAACACGGAATAGATTCACAAGTGATTTTATTAACAACAAACGAGCAAACGTTAAACGAAACAATTGTTGAAATTAATGCTCAATTAGAAGTTCTACCAAGAAAAGAATTAGCAACTAAAGCGTTAGAAAATTCAAGAGGAATTGTTTTAAACTCTATCGAAGAATGTGTAGATTTCTCGAATATTTACGCGCCAGAACATCTAATTTTTGCTTGCGAAACGGCTGACAATTACATCGCAAAAATTATTAATGCAGGCTCAGTTTTCTTAGGAAATTATTCGTGCGAATCCGCTGGAGATTATGCTTCAGGAACTAATCACACACTTCCTACAAACGGATATGCGAAAAACTATTCTGGTGTTTCGTTTGATAGTTTTATCAAGAAAATCACGTTTCAGAAATTAACAGCAGAAGGAATTCAAAACATTGGTCCAGCAATCGAATTAATGGCTGAAGCCGAAGAGTTATTTGCGCACAAAAATGCAGTAACCTTAAGACTAAATGATCTAAAATCGTAAATCAAAAATCGTACATGAATTCATTCAACATAAATAACATCATTCGTCCTAACGTAAAAACGCTGAAAGCTTATTCATCAGCTCGTGACGAATTTCAAGAAATAAATAACGATTTCGTTTTCTTGGATGCGAACGAAAATCCTTTCAATAATGGATTGAATCGTTATCCTGATCCTTTACAACGTAATGTAAAATCGATTTTAAGTGAAATCAAAAACTTTCCTGCAAATCAGATTCTATTAGGAAATGGAAGTGACGAAGTGTTAGATTTAATTTTCCGAGCATTTTGCGAACCGAATCAAGATAATGTTATTGCGATTTCACCTTCCTATGGAATGTATGGTGTTTTAGCGAATTTAAATGCTATTGAATACCGAAAATCGTTATTAAACAAAGAAGATTTTCAACCAAACATCGAAGATATTTTCTCAAAAGTAGATGAAAATACAAAAATGATTTTTTTATGCTCTCCTAATAATCCAACAGGAGAAATCATCAAAAGAGAAACTATTTTAGAAATTGTGAATCGTTTCAATGGCTTAATAATTATCGACGAAGCTTATATCGATTTCGCCACAGAACAGTCTTGGATAGAAGAAATCAAAAATTATCCAAACGTAATTGTTACCCAAACTTTGTCGAAAGCGGTTGGTTTGGCTGGAATTCGTTTAGGAATTTTGTATGCTTCACAAGAAATTGTGGATGTTTTAAATAAAATAAAACCACCTTATAACATCAATCAATTAACACAATTAAAAGCGATTGAAATTTTAAGCGATTACGATAAAGTGATAGCTGTTACAAATACAATTATCGAACAAAAAGAAGTTTTAGAAACTGCTTTAATTGAGATTTCATTTGTAGAAAAAATCTATCCAAGCGATTCGAATTTCATTTTGATTAAAGTTGATAATGCGAACAAACGTTACAATCAATTGGTTGAAAAAGGAATTGTTATTCGAAATCGAAACAACGATGATTTGTGTCAAAACTGTTTAAGAATAACGATTGGAACAGAAGAGGAAAACCAAAAATTAATACAAACACTTAAAATAATATAATTTGTCATTTCGAATGAAACGACAGTGAAATGAGAAATCTCTGAGATTCCTCCTAACATCGGAATGACATCAAAAACAACTAAAATGAAAAAAATACTATTCATAGATCGTGATGGAACAATGATTTTAGAGCCAGCTGACTACCAAGTTGACAGCTTTTCCAAATTAGAATTCTATCCAGAAGCCTTTACTTATTTAGGTAAAATTGCAAAAGAATTGGATTACGAATTGGCGATGGTAACCAATCAAGATGGTTTAGGAACACCTGCAAATCCTGAGGAATTATTTTGGCCAATACAAAATTTCGTAGTGAAAGCATTCGAAAATGAAGGCGTGAAATTCGAGGATATTTACATTGATAAAACTTTTGCTCATGAAAATGCGCCAACGCGTAAACCTGGAACGGCTTTATTAACAAAGTATATCAATAACCCTGAATATGATTTAACAAATTCGTTTGTAATCGGTGATCGAATAACGGATGTTAAATTAGCTCAAAATCTTGGTGGAAAAGGAATTTTTATCGCGAATGATGAAGCTTTAGGCGCAGACGAAATCAATGATAACGAAGGTTTGAATGAAACGATTGCTTTAAAAACAACGTCGTGGAAAGATATTTATGAGTTCTTAAAACTTCAAAATCGCACTGCTTCAATTGTTCGTAATACGAATGAAACAAAGATTAAAATTGATTTAAATCTTGACGGAACAGGAAAATCGGATATTTCGACAGGAATTCACTTTTTCGATCATATGTTAGATCAAATTGCGCGTCATGGACAAATGGATTTGGTGATTAAAGTCGATGGCGATTTAGAAGTTGACGAACATCACACAATTGAAGATACTGCCATTGCTTTGGGCGAAGTTTTTGCCCAAGCTTTAGGAAACAAATTAGGCATCGAACGCTACGGTTTCACCTTGCCAATGGACGATTGTCTAGCACAAGCAGCGATTGATTTTGGCGGAAGAAATTGGTTGGTTTGGGAAGCTGATTTTAAACGTGAGATGATTGGTCAAATGCCAACTGAAATGTTTTATCATTTCTTCAAATCATTTACAGATGGCGCAAAAGCCAACTTAAACATCAAAGCGGAAGGCACAAACGAGCATCACAAAATCGAAGCGATTTTCAAAGCGTTTGCAAAAACCATTAAAGTAGCTGTAAAACGCGATCCTGAAAAAATGATTTTACCCTCAACAAAAGGACTTTTATAATTGACGAATGAAGATTTAAGATTAATATCAATCGTAAATCAAAAGTCGTAAATCAAAGAATATGGTAGCAATAGTAAAATATAATGCAGGAAATGTAAAATCGGTATATAATGCAGTAACTCGTTTGGGGTTCGAAGCTATAATTACAGACGATTTTGAAACTTTGCAAAATGCTGACAAAGTAATTTTCCCTGGAGTTGGAGAAGCAAGTTCCGCAATGACTTATTTAAAAGAAAAAGGATTAGACAAAGTCATCAAAAACTTAAAACAACCAACATTAGGAATTTGTTTGGGTCAGCAATTAATGTGTGCTTATTCGGAAGAAGGAAATACCGATTGTTTAGGAATTTTCCCTATTCAAGTTAAATTATTTCCTTCAACAGAAATCGTTCCTCATATGGGCTGGAATACGATTTATGATTTAAAAACGCCTTTGTTTAATGGAGTTCACGAAAACTCCGACATTTATTATGTACACAGTTTTTATTGCGAAAATTCAGAATATACGATCGCGAAAACAGATTATATTTTAGAATATTCAGCTGCTTTACATAAAGATAATTTTTACGCAACTCAATTTCACCCAGAGAAATCTGCAGGAATAGGAGAACAAATCCTAAAAAACTTTCTAAGTTTATAGTATTATAAATTCTCACACATGAAAAAAATAGTTTTTACTTTACTTAGTGCTTTCGCCATTTCGCAGGTTTCTGCTCAGGAAAAAGTGTATTTCACTTCTACTCCTTCTTTAAGTCCAGATGCTAAAACGGTTTATTTCAGTTACGATGGCGACATTTGGTCAACTGACATTAATGGTGGAAATGCGTCAAGAATCATAGCTTTAGAAGGAGAAGAAATCAATCCTCGTGTTTCACCAGACGGAAAATGGTTGGCATTCAGTTCTAATCAATACGGGAATTACGATATTTATGTAATGCCTATAAATGGTGGAAAAATTAAGCAATTGACGTTTCATCAAGCCAAAGACGAAGTCGAAAGTTGGAGTTGGGACAGTAAATCGATCTATTTTACATCAAACCAAAATAATGGATTTGGAAGTTTTAAAATTAATTTAAATGGAAAAACACCAGAAGCGCTTTTTACAAATTATTTCAACACAACAAATGGTTTAGTAGAAACTCCTCAAGGCGAATATATTTTCACAAATTCATCTGAAAGTGCAAGTCAAGTTACACGAAAAAGATACAAAGGAGAAAATAATCCAGATTTATTAGGATATAATCCAACCACAAAAAGTTATAAACAATATACCGATTATAACGGAAAAGATTTCAATCCTACAGTTGATAAAAATGGAATTATCTATTTTATTTCGGACGAAAATAATGGCGAATACAACTTATATCAGTTAGCAAATGGTAAAAAAGAAGCGTTAACAAAATTTGAAACTTCGATTAAAAAACCTTTTGTTTCGGCTGATGGTTCAAAAGTTGTTTTCGAAAAAGATTATCAATTATTTGTTTACGATGTAAAAGCAAAAACATCGAAACCACTTATAATTAATGTTAATTCGAATAAATCTTTAGAAAAAGAACAAAATTTTGAAGTTGAAAATAATATTGATTATTTTGATATTTCTCCCGACGGAAAGAAAATGGCTTTTGTAAGTAGAGGAATTATTTTTGTTTCGGATAATGAAGGAAAATTTGTCAATCAAATTTCTGATGGAAAAGAGCGTGTTTTAGAAGTAAAATGGTTGAAAGACAACAAAAATTTAATCTTCAACCAAACATATAAAGGTTACCAAAATTGGTTTAAAATTTCGGCTGACGGAAAAGGAAAAGTTGAACAATTAACTTCTGATTTAAGAAATAATCGAGACATTACATTCAACAATGATTTATCACAAGCTGTTTATTTAAGCGGACGCGATGAAGTCAGATTATTAGATTTGAAATCACTTAAATCATCAACAATTGTTAAAGATGAAATTTGGGCTTTCCAAAATTCGAAACCATCTTTTTCTCCAAATGATGAATATGTGTTATTCTCTGCAAAACGTAATTTCGAGTTGGATATTTTTATTCACAACATCAAGAAAAATACAACGGTTAATTTAACAAATACTGGTGTTTCAGAAGCTGACCCTACTTGGTCACCAGACGGAAAATACATTTATTTTTCAAGCGACAGAAAAAACCCTTCCTATCCTTTGGGAATGCAAGAATCGAGTATTTATCGAGCTTCTTTAGATTGGTTTGATCAAGCGTATAAATCAGAAAAATTTGATAATTTATTTGTCGAAGAAAAAAAGGTTGAGAAGAAAGAGAAAAAAGAAGAAAAGAACGATTTTAAAGCATTAACTATTAATCCAGAAGGATTCTTAGAAAGAATTGAATTGGTAACAGACCGTTTTGGATATCAGACAAATCCTTTTGTTTTTGCGGATGATAAAAAGCAATTTTTATTCTATAATACTAACCAAGAAAATGGTAAATTTCAGTTATACAGAAAAACGACCGCTGATTTTGAAGAAGATAAAACAGACAAAATATTCAACAAAGGCGCTGATTTTATCTTGAAAAATGAAAAAAATCTTTACGCTTTAATCGATAATTCTGTTTACAAATTTGGTATTAATTCTACAAATCCTGAAAAAGTTAGTATTAAATATAATTTCAATAAAAACTTGGCTTCAGAATTCAATCAAATGTACGAAGAAGCTTGGGCTGGAGTAGAAGAAAATTTCTATGATGAGAATTTTCATGGAATCGATTGGAAAGCTAAAAAAGAGCAATACGCAACGTTTTTACCTTATGTCAACAATCGAAATGATTTGAGAATTTTGTTAAATGATATGCTAGGTGAATTGAATTCTTCGCATTTAGGTTTTTCATCTTTCGGAAAAGAAGAAAGTCGAAGATTGAATTATTTCACCAACGAAACAGGAATTATTTTCAAAAAAGATCAACCTTTTACAGTTGAAAAAATCTTACGAAAATCTCCTGCTTTTCTTAAAAATGTTGATGTTCAAGAAGGTGATATTTTAGTGAGCGTAAATGGGCAAAAAATCGATCAAAACCAAAATCGCGAAACTTATTTTACAACGCCTAAAAAATTAGAAGAATTAACTCTTGAATTTGACCGAAAAGGAAAAACAATTTCGACGAAGATTCATCCAATTTCAAATAACGAATTGAAATCGCTTTTATATGATGAATGGATTTATGAAAATCGTCAGCGTGTAAAAAAATTAAGCAACGATAGAATCGCTTATTCGTACATGAAAAATATGTCTACTTCTGAATTGGATGTATTTTTATTGGACATGGTAGAGCAAGAGAATAGAAAAGATGGTGTCATTTTAGATTTACGTTTCAATACAGGTGGAAATGTACATGATAAAGTTTTGAACTTTTTATCGCAAAGACCTTATTTGAAATGGAAATATCGTGAAGGACAATTAACTGTTCAACCAAATTTTGCTCCTTCAGGAAAACCAATTGTTTTATTAATTAACGAATACTCATTGAGCGATGCAGAAATGACAGCTGCAGGATTCAAAGCCTTGAAATTAGGAAAAATCATCGGGCAAGAAACGTATCGTTGGATCATTTTTACTTCTGGAAAAGGATTAGTTGATGGTTCATTTTATCGTTTACCAAGTTGGGGAACTTATACTTTGGATGGACAAAATTTAGAAAAAACTGGTGTTAAACCTGACATTTATATTAAAAACACGTTCTTAGATCGACTAGAAAATAAAGACCCACAATTGGAACGTGCAATCCAAGAGGTCATGAAAGAATTAAAATAATTTACGAAGGTAGATTAACGAATTACGATTATTTTTTTTAATCGTAATTCGTAATTCCAAGATCGTAAATCTAACATAACAATTATGAGAATCATTCCAGCTATAGATATTATCGACGGAAAATGCGTCAGATTATCGCAAGGCGATTACGATACAAAAAAAATATACAACGAAAATCCGTTGGAAGTAGCAAAAGAATTCGAGGATTACGGTATCGAATATTTGCACTTGGTGGATTTAGACGGCGCAAAATCAAAGCAAATCATCAATTATAAAACCTTAGAATTAATAACTTCTAAAACCAATTTAAAAGTTGATTTTGGAGGTGGAATTAAGGCTAATGATGATATTAGAATTGCTTTTGAATGTGGTGCGAATCAAATTACAGGTGGAAGTATTGCGGTTCAAAATCCGACTTTATTTCAAGAATGGATTTCACAATATGGAAGCGATAAAATCATTTTAGGCGCAGATGCTAAAGATCGAAAAATTGCTACACATGGTTGGTTAGAAACCTCAGAATTAGATGTAATAGATTTTATTCAAGAATATAAAACCAAAGGAATTGAGTATGTGATTTGTACAGACATTGCGAAAGATGGGATGTTACAAGGAACTTCAAACGAATTGTACGCTGAAATTTTAGCAGCGTCGGATGTCAAATTAATTGCTTCTGGCGGAGTATCTTCTATCGACGATTTAATTAAAGTCAAAGAATTAGGTTGCGAAGGAGCAATTTTAGGGAAAGCGATTTATGAAGGGAGAATTGATTTGAAGGATTTACGATTGTTGATTTAGCGATTAACGATTTATGAGTTACGAGTTACGATTAAGATTTCGTAAATTGTATATCGTAAATCTAAAATAAACAAAGTGCAAGAGATTATTAAGAAACGAACAAAACAAATTGGAATAGACGTTATTCTTTTGATTAATCAATTCCCAAATTCGATTGCAACAAGAGCTATTTCTAATCAAATCATTCGAAGTGCAACTTCAATTGGAGCAAATTATAGAGCAGCTTGTCGTGCAAAATCAACGGCTGATTTTATTAATAAACTCAAAATCGTTGAAGAAGAAACTGACGAAACTATTTATTGGTTGGAAATTTTAGAGGAATCTAAATTATTTGAATCACCTAAAATTAATCAGTTAAAAATCGAGCTCAACGAAATATTATCAATTATTGTTAGCTCAATAAAAACTTTAAGAAATAAACAAAATAAATGATTTGAGATTTTTGATTTACGATTGTCGATTATCATTAAATCGCAAATTCCTAAATTGTAAATCTGAATTCGTAAATCTAAAATATACTACGTGTTAAAAAAAAGAATCATTCCGTGTCTGGACATCAAAGATGGAAGAACGGTAAAAGGGGTTAATTTCGTGGGTTTACGCGATGCGGGAGATCCAGTAGAATTGGCAAAAAAATATGTAGAAGAAGGCGCTGATGAATTGGTGTTTTTGGATATCACAGCTACCATTGAAAAGCGTAAAACTTTAGCTGAAATGGTGGAGAAAATTGCTTCGGCGATTAATATACCGTTTACAGTTGGTGGTGGAATCAATTCGGTGGAAGATGCTTCGGCGGTCATCAAAGCTGGCGCAGATAAAGTTTCGGTGAATTCTTCGGCGGTTAAAAATCCTCAATTAATTGCAGATTTAGCTGCTCGATTTGGATCGCAATGTGTAGTCGTTGCTGTAGATACTCGCGATGTAAATGGAACACAAAAAGTTTTCGTAAGCGGTGGAAAAATTGAAACCGAATGGGAAACCTTAGATTGGGTCAAAAAAGTAGAAGAATTTGGCGCTGGCGAAATTCTGTTAACATCTATGGATGGAGATGGGACAAAAGCTGGTTTCAAAATTGATATCACAAAAGCAGTTGCTGATACTGTAAATCTTCCAGTAATAGCTTCGGGTGGAGCTGGAAAAATGGAGCATTTTACAGAAGTTTTTACCCAAACAAAAGCAAGTGGTGGATTGGCTGCAAGTATTTTTCACTTTGGTGAAATTCCAATTCCGACGCTTAAAAATTATTTAAAAGAACAAAATATTCCGATACGATGAAGATCGATTTCAATAAAAGTAATGACGGATTAGTTCCCGTTATTATTCAAAATTATCTTAACAATAGAGTTTTGATGTTAGGTTATATGAACGAAGAAGCTTTTAACAAAACCCAAGAAATTGGAAAAGTGACCTTTTATTCTCGTTCAAAAAATAGATTATGGACAAAAGGTGAAGAATCAGGAAACTTCTTAGAGGTTAAATCAATTGCGGTTGATTGCGACAACGATACAGTTTTAATCAAAGCAAAACCTTTTGGACCAACTTGTCATACGGGTTCTACGACTTGTTTTAAAGAAGAAACCAACCACGGATTTGTATATGAATTAGAACAAACCATTAACGATAGAATTGATTTGGACAATGATCCAGATTCGTATACCAACAAATTATTCAAAAGAGGAATCAATAAGGTTGCGCAAAAAGTAGGTGAAGAAGCAGTTGAATTGGTAATTGAAGCCAAAGACAACAACGATGATTTATTTATTAATGAAGCCGCGGATTTAATGTATCATTATTTAATTTTATTAAAAGCCAAAGGTTTCAAATTAGAAGATGTAGAAAATGTTTTGAAATCGAGAGAAAATGGTCCAAGACGAGCTGAATAAAGTAGTTTAGAAATATAAAAGATTGCAGATTAGCAATCTTTTTTGTTTTCAAAAAACTGATGTTTAGCAGAATTAGCCAAATTTATTTGATTTAATTAGAATTAATATAAATAAAAATAATACTTTTGAAATCAAATTAAAATTAGTCTAAATAATCATTACAATATATTCTATTCATATGAAAAAATTATTCATTTCTGCTGCTATCCTTGCTGCTTCATTTATTCAAGCTCAAACGAATACGTTGATGGACGCTGGTTTTTGGAAAAATAATCCAACAATAGAAACTGTAAAAACTGAAATTTCGAAAGGAAATAGTCCTTCTTTTCAAAATGGTGGTTTCTTTGATCCTGTTGTAATAGCGATTAACAACAAAGCAGATTTTAATGTGATTAAATTTTTAATTGAACAAGAAGGAAATTCTATTGATAAAAAAACGCATCACTCAAGAATTTATCTTCAATGGGCTGCGGCTGCGGGGAATTTAGAATTGGTAAATTATTTATTAGCCAAAGGTTCTGATGTTCACTACAAAGATAGCCACGGTTACGATGTAATTACGTATGCTGCGAGTGCTGGAAATCAAAATATAGCGGTTTACGATGCGTTAATTAAAGCTGGTGCCAATCCAAAAGTGAAAGGTGAAAATGGGACTAACTTAATTATGGAAGCGATTGCAAATGATGATGATTTAAAAGTTACTGAATATTTTATTTCGAAAGGTTTATCATTAAGCGAAAAAGACGCTAACGGACGTACTGTAGCGGATTATGCTGCTAAATTAGGAAACTTATCAATCATAGATAAATTAATCGCGAAAGGTGTAAAACCTACAGATCAAGCTTTATTTTTTGCCACTCAAGGTTCGAGAACAAAAGAAAATGGTGTAGAAGTTTTCCAAGAATTAATTACAAAATATAAATTAAATCCGAAAGCGTTAAATCCAGACGGACAAACATTGTTACACGCTTTATCTCGCAGAGGAAATTCTGAAACAATCAACTTTATCTTATCAAAAGGTGTTGATGCTAAAATTGCTGATAAAGAAGGAAACACTGCATTAATGGTTGCTGCTGGAGGAAAAAACACAGATTTAATCAATACATTTTTATCAAAAGCAAATAATGTAAATGCGATTAATAAAAATGGTGAGTCAGCTTTAACGAAAGCTGTTGCTTCTGGAACATCTCAAATCGTTTCTTTATTATTAGAAAAAGGCGCTAAAGCTAATATTGTTGATAAAGATGGAAATAATTTGGCTTATTATTGGTTCAATTCTTTCAAACCAAATGATGAATCATTCGCTGAAAAACAAGCTTTATTAACAAATGCAAAAGTTGATTTTAAAGCTACTCAAAGCAAAGGTGCAACTTTGTTACACATCGCTGTTGATAAAGGAAATGTAAATTTGGTGAAGAAAGCGATTGAATTAGGTGTGAATATTAATGCACAAGATGAAGACGGAAATACAGCGTTACACAAAGCAGCTTTGATTGCGAAAGATGATGCAACCTTAAAAACTTTGGTTGCTGCTGGAGCGAAAAAAGATATTAAAACAGAATTTGACGAAACAGCTTATGATTTGGCTGGAGAAAACGAATTCTTAAAGAAAAATAATGTGTCTATTGACTTTTTAAAATAATGAAGGAGATGAAATTTAACTTAATCAAAAAATTAGTTGGATTAGTTGTAATCTTAATGGCAACTGCCACTTTTGCACAAACAACAAAATACAAAACAATGATTCAGATGAATAATTACACGGGAAAAGAAGCCTATGTAGTGATTTCATTAATCAATCCAAAAGGACAATACGAAAAAACTTTAGGTGTTTTGGGAACAGATAACGAGTGGTATAACACGTTAAAAGAATGGCACAAATTCAATAGTAAAAAGAAAGAAAAATTAAACGGAATCACAGGTGCTTCAGTTGCTGGAGGAGCGAGAGCGACACGTGTCATCGAGTTTGATACTGCAAAATTGAATAAAGGATACAAATTACGTTTTGAATCTGCTGTAGAAACTCAAAAATACGTCGCAAAAGATGCTGAAGTTGCATTAAATTCTTCGGATTTAGACAACAAAGCAGGTATCAAAGGTTCAGTTTATATTAAAGCCGTACGTTTTATAAAAGTTCAATAAAATGACATTATCTATTTGGAGATATGCGCATTTGAGTCTTGCAATTTTATCTTCAGCATTTTTAGTTATTCTATCTATCACAGGAGTAATTTTGGCTGTTGATGCAATAAACGAAAAATCGCCCGCATACAAAGTAGAAAATTTCGATAACATAACACTCGCGCAAGTTTTACCAACTTTGCGCGAGCATTATTTTGAAATAATTGAAGTAAAAGTTGATCACAATGATTTTGTGACGATTGATGCTATGGACGAAGATGGAAATTCGATCAAATCTTACATTGATCCTACAACAGGAAAAAAGATTGGTGAAATTGTTCCAAAAAGTGATTTCATCAATTGGGTCACAGCCTTGCACCGTTCATTATTTCTAAAGGAAACAGGACGAGCAATTGTTGGTGTCGTCTCTTTTTTATTGATGTTAATTTCAATAAGTGGATTAATCTTAATCGTAAAACGTCAACAAGGAATTCTAAATTTCTTTACCAAAGTTAACAAAGACTCCTTTTCACAATATTTCCATGTTGTAACTGGACGTTGGTTATTAATTCCAGTTTTAATCATTGCATTAACAGGAACATTGATTTTCTTAGCGCGATTAGAACCTTTAGTTGGTCAACCAAAAGAAATTGAGCATCAAGTCAAAGAAAATTTACAACCAAAAGATTTAAAAGACATTGAATTCTTCAAAAACACGAAATTAAGTAGTGTTGAAAAGATTGAATTTCCTTTTATTCCAGATGATGAAGCAGAACCATTTATAGTCCATTTAAGAAAAAAATCGGTTTCGGTGAATCAAGTAAATGGAGCGATTATTTCAGAATCGCTAAATCCTTATTCTGCAATTGTAGAAAAATTTAATATCGATTTACATACGGGTCGCACCAATGTGATTTGGGCAGCGATTTTAGGAATTGCTTCACTTAATATTTTATTTTTTATTTGGTCAGGATTTGTAATTACGTTCAAACGTACAAAAACGAAAATCGGCAAAAATAAATATAAAGCTATCGAAGCTGAAATTATCCTTTTAGTTGGTTCTGAAAATGGATCGACTGTTGGTTTTGCTTCAAAAATTCAAGAACAATTTTTAGCAAACGGGAAAAAATCATTCATCGCTCAGATGAATCAATATGAAATTTATCCAAAGGCAAAACAACTCATCATTTTTACTTCCACTTATGGAATTGGTGATGCGCCTGCGAATGCTAAGAAATTTGAACAATTAATCACACAATTTCCACAAAACCAATCCATCGAATTTTCTGTTGTAGGATTTGGATCAAGAGCATATTCAGATTATTGTGGCTATGCAGTTAAAGTTGACAAATGGTTGAATGATCAAAAATGGGCTACTCAATTATTGGATTTGAAAACAGTAAATGATAAATCGCCGGAAGAATTCACAAATTGGGTCATTGCATACAAAGAAACGACAGATATTCCGTTAGCAACAACGCCTGCGATGTATGTTGGAAAAGCACTAGAACTGAAAAATGTTAAGGTTATTTCTACCACTAAAATCACACAAGAAGATGCTACATTTAAAGTTATTTTAGATGTAAAAGAGAAATTCAAATCTGGAGATTTATTAGCAATTTATCCCGAAAGTGATCACAAAGAACGCTTATATTCGGTTGGAAAAGTAGATAATAAATTACAGTTAATTGTAAAATTGCATGAGTTTGGATTAGGTTCTCAATATTTATATAATTTGGTTCAAAATTCTACGATTAAAGCTCGAATTGTAAAAAATAAAGCCTTTAGATTTCCAAAAGCTTCAAAAGTTGTGATGATTGCAAACGGAACAGGAATTGCACCTTTTCTTGGGATGATTGATGAGAATTCAAAAAATATTGAAACGCATTTATACTGTGGTTTCAGACATGATAATGAAACAACAAAATCTTATCAAGAATTTGCTACGAAACAAATTTTTACGAATCATTTGAGTCAATTTCACATTGCATTTTCTCGTGAAGAAAATAAACAGTATGTGATGGATTTAGTCAATCGTGATGCTAAATTCTTTGCTGAAACATTACAAAATGGTGGAATTCTTATGATTTGTGGTGCTCTCACAATGCAACATGATGTAGAGAAAGTTTTGGAACAAATCTGTCAAGAACATTTGAATAAATCATTCGAAGAATTCAAAACAAATGGGCAATTTTTGACGGATTGTTACTAGAAAAATAATTTTGATGCAATCCTAAAACAAGTTCAGAATAACCTAATACCTGTCATACCGAGCTTGTCGAGGTATCTTTAAGCTTTATACTTTTCGATAAACTCAGAATAACAAATGAATAAACCAAAATGAAATTCATTCTAAAAAATATATTCACTTTTATACTATTGTATGTTCTAACTCCGATGAATGCTCAAACGGTTGGAGTTAGAGATACAATTTTAATGGGAAGTAAATTCAAAATTACATTGGTTGATTCCGATTCTATTTCCGTTGAAAAAAACATCAATAAAGCAATTGATGAAATGATTAGAATTGAGAATTTGATTTCTGACTGGAAACCAACTTCGCAAGTTTCTCTTGTCAATCAAAATGCAGGAATAAAGGCGATAAAAGTAGATCGAGAAGTTTTTGACTTAACAAAGCGTGCGATTTATTTTTCGCAACTAACCGATGGTGCTTTTGACATTAGCTTTGCGGCAATGGACAAAATATGGAAATTTGATGGTTCAATGGAAAAGATTCCAACTCAGGAAGAGATTTCAAAAGCCATCGAAAAAATCGGTTATCAAAACATTATTTTAGATGAAGAAAATTCAACAATATTCTTAAAAAAAGCTGGAATGAAAATCGGTTTTGGTTCAACAGGAAAAGGTTATGCAGCACAAAAAGCACGAACTTTCATGCAAGACTTAGGAATACAAGCGGGTATAATTGATGCTTCTGGTGATATGACAACTTGGGGAAATCAACCAAATGGAGAACCTTGGAAAATTGGAATTACAAATCCATTTAATCGACATAAAATGTTGGATATTCTCTCAATGAAAAATGCTGCTGTTACGACTTCTGGTGATTACGAAAAATTTATCTTGATTGATGAAGTTCGCTATTCACACATTATTAATCCCAAAACTGGAATTCCTTCAACAGGATTAACAGGGGTTACAGTTATTGGTCCGGATGCTGAAATGTGTAATGGTTTTAGCACTTCTATCATGGTTTTAGGAAAAGAAAAAGGATTGAATTTGATCAATCAGCAAAAAGATTACGCTGCTCTTTTGATTACAGATAAAGGAAAAATTATTCGCTCAAAAAACTACAAGAAGATTAAACGAAAACTTGGGTAATAACACTTACAAAATAGCTAATTTGGATATGCAGTTTCAACGATAAAATACGCCTTACAAAGAAGTTTCTGAATCAATTTTATTTATCCAAAACAGCACTTTCACAATATCAATAATTTAACCTAAATTATTTAGATAGATAATAATGATTATGTAAAGTTATTTTATTTTCTTATAATTTATTGTAAATTAGTTTTTAACACTAAAAATACTATGAATAAACTTTATTTTAAAGTTTTCAGGAAAAAGCTGTATTGGTTGGATACTAAGCTTTTATAAAGATTATCAAAAAAGTCAGGTAACGATTTGGTAACGGTGCTTATTGCTTTACTTTTCAACGTGTTTCCGTTAGCTCATAGCAAATATACAAAAAAAAACAAAGGATAGGTTCCAAGTTATCTATCCTTTAATTATCACTTTTAAATATTTTTGATTCTTATGAATACCACTTGTATAAAACATTAATTTCCTGATATTCCAGTAACAAAAGTTTCCACGAAACCTAAAATCTTATTTAGAATACGATCTCCGATTTCCTTTGATTTTAAAACGCTTGGTCTTCCTTCTTCTCGAAGTGCTAAAATTTCTTTTCGTAAAGGTTCGCGTTCCGTAAAAAGATAGTTTTCGATCAATCTTTCAGTTTTTTCTTCAGATAGATTTTCCGTTTTAACTAATTCTTGAAGTGCTTTTTGTTGCTCTACATTCCAGAATTTTTCAAATTCTTCGGGAATAGTATCCGTATCTTCAATATTTGGTAGACTCTCATGAATAAATTTATCAATCAAGTCTCTTTTACTTCTTAATGAAACCTCAGTATTCAATAAGTTGGCAATCTCTTTTTCAATGCTTTCTTTATCTTTCGCACTGTGTTTGGACTTGAATTTGACCAACAATTGGATAATATACGTAACATTAATCGTATCACGTCTTATCAATTCTAATTCAAAATCTATATCATTGAGAATGGATGTTTTTTCAGGTGAAGGATCTGTTCCCAGTCCATCTTTTAAATCCAAATACTTACTCGTGTAATCTGCAAATAGTTGTTCTTCAATCTGTAAATCATCCCAAGTAAATTCTGTATAATGACTCATCTTCTTGTGTAGGCGCATCAAAGCACGAAAAGCTAAGATAAACTCCAATTTATCTTCTTCTGAATATAATCCATCAACAGACGTAACTTCTGGAACGATTTCTAATAATTTTTGTGTTGCTTCGTTAAATTTATCAACATAAATCTCATAAGGTTCAACTATAATTTCATCAATAGCTTCCTTATTACTGAACAAGGCAATAGCTTCGTCTGTTTTGTCTTTTAAATTTCTGAAACAGACAATATTTCCTTGGGTTTTATTCTTATCTAATATACGGTTGGTTCTGCTAAAAGCTTGTATCAGTCCATGATATTGAAGATTTTTATCAACATATAAGGTGTTCAAAGATTTACTGTCGAATCCTGTCAAAAACATATTAGCAACTAATAAAATATCCGCTTCGTGTTTTGGGTGTTTCGATTTTTTAGCTACGGCATTGTAATAATTGTAATATCCTTCGTTGTCTTTGATATTTTGCTTTTCACCAAACATCTCATTAAAATCTTCAACATAATTTTCCAATAACTCTCTACGGTGCGGTTTATATCCGTATTCAGTTTGAGGTTCAGCAGCCATATTGATTTGAGCAGCTACTTGTTCTTCCATTTCTTCTTCATTCTGAGCAAAACTGAAAATAGTTGTTATTTTAAGATTATGCTCCCCATTTAATTTTTTACGTTTAAAAATTTCATAGTATTGAATAACCGAATCAATATCTTGTACACACATCATCGCACAAAATTTCTTGTTTTGTGTTTTCTGATCATGATGTTGAATGATATAATCTACGATTGCTTCTTTACGTTCAGGGGCTTCAAAGACTTCTGTTTCGTTGATTTGTTCCACTTTTAAATCAATGATGTGTTCTTTCTGTTTAAAAGTCTGAATGTATTCAACCGAGAATTTCAAAACATTTTCATCACGTATGGCATCAGTAATTACATATTTATGCAGACACTTTCCAAAAAGACTTGCCGTGGTTTTCATTCCATCGGAATTCTTCTCTAAAATTGGTGTACCTGTAAAACCAAACAACTGAATGTTAGTGAAATAATTTACGATGTTTTTATGCGTATCACCAAATTGCGAGCGGTGACATTCATCAAAGATAAAGACCATTCTTTCATTCTGAATAGCTTTCATTTTGGCTAAATTTCGACTGGAAATAGCATTGTTCAGCTTTTGGATAGTTGTAACAATGATTCGAACATTCGGATCGTTAAATTTTCGAACTAAATCATCTGTATTAGTAGCAGAACTAACAGAGCCTTTACTGAAATTATCATACTCCTGATTGGTTTGATAATCTAAATCTTTCCTATCTACCACAAAAACCACCTTTTTGATGGCTGGAATATTAGATAAAATCTGACTAGCTTTAAAACTGGTTAAAGTTTTACCACTTCCTGTTGTATGCCAAATATATCCGTTTTTTTCAATATTATAACCGTTCAGAATTTCATTTTCTTTTACCTTTTTGATTATGTTTTCTACTGCATAGTACTGATACGGTCGAAGCACCATTAAAGCTTTGGCGGTTTCATTCAGCACAATGTATTTGCAGATCATTTTACTGATATGACAAGGTTCTAAAAAAGTATCCGTAAAACCATTCAGTATGTTGTTGAGTGGATTATTCTGTTCGTCTGTCCAGTGAAAAGTCTGAAGATATTCCTGCTTGTGTGTTCCGAAATTACTGAAATATTTGGTGTTTACCCCGTTACTGATAACGAATAATTGTACAAAATGAAACAAGCCTTTGCCTGCTCCGAAACTATGTTTTTGATAGCGGTTGATTTGGTTAAATGCTTCCTTCATTTCCAAACCTCTTCGCTTTAACTCAATTTGTACTAATGGCAAACCGTTTATCAACAGCGTAACATCATAGCGATTTTGATATTTTCCTTCCTGTGTAATCTGATTGGTTACCTGATACTCATTTTGACACCAATGTTCTACATTAAGAAATTCAAAATATAGATTATCGCCATTATCCCTAACGATATGATGCTTCTTTTCTCTTAATACCTTGGCTTTTTCAAAGACAGATCCCTTATTGAGAATGTTTAATACTTTTTCAAATTCACTCTCACTAAATTGTATATGATTGTGCTTTTCTAATTGCGTTTTAAGGTTTGCCAACAAAGATTTTTCATCAGCTATAGTAATATATTTATATCCCAATTTTTGTAATTGGATAAGGAGTTGTTCTTCTAAAATTTGCTCAGACTGTTTGCTCAAAATAATTATGAATTAGGAGGTTATTATGGTTATTTCAACTACTTACAAATTTAGTAAAATAAAATATTCTCCCAATTCATAATTTAGAACTTATTTCAATGCTTTAAACATCTGCTCAATGGCTTTCTTTTTTTGTTCCATATTGGGATGAACATACAAATTCAAAGTAGTACTTATGTTGGAATGTCCTAAAAGTACGCTTACCGTTTTGTAATCGCAATTGCTTTCGATACAACGTGTGGCGAAACTATGTCTTAATCCGTGAAATTTTATTTCGGGGATTTCAAGATATTGCATTAAGTTTTTATAGAAACTGCGGTATGTTCTGGGTTCTGTAGGTTTGGCATCATTGGTGAGTACAAAAAATGAGGGATTTACTATTTTTTTGATGGGCTTTATCAATCGAATTAAGTCTCGGTTCATAGGGATTTCGCGAATGGAATTTTTGGTTTTTGGTGTGTCTAAAATGAGTTCTGTTTTTCGGGTTCCCTCTTCTATCACGTAGATTCTTTGAATGGTACGATTCACGCTGATTACTCCGTTGTCGGTATCAATGTCCTCCCAAGTTAAGGCACAAATTTCGCCAATTCGCATACCTGAAGACAAACAAATTAAAACACCCAAATTCCGAAAGGTAAAATGCTCTTGTATGTAATTCATTATTTTTTTTTGGTGCGTTCTTGAAAGCACTTCTATTTGCTGACTTTCTCGGATGGTAGGGTATTGAATTTCGAAGGATTCGTAAGCAATCCATTTGTTTTTTGCCCCGAATTTTAGCACCATTTTCAAGACGATTAAAATGTCTTTGATGGTTTTTTGGCTTAAACCAGCTTCTAATTTTTGCAACACAAAAGCTTGCACATCGGCTTCCTGAATTTCGTATTGATTACCAAAAGAAGGCAATAAATGATTTTCGATGAGTAATACATACGCCGAAAATGTTGATTTTTTCACATAATTTTTTTTGTCTGCTTTCCATAGTGCAATGACTTCTGAGAGTTGTTTTTTGTCCATTTTTTTTGAATTAAAGATTTTTAGTTACAAAGGAAAACATTTAAGGATTGAGGATTATTAATCTTCTTAATTGAGGTTTAAGAATCCTTAATTCAAATGTTCCAAATAACCCAAAGCAAATCTCTAATCTTAGATTTCCTGAGTTCGAAGGAGAGTGGGAAGTGAAGAAGTTGGGGGAGGTTATGGATTTTAAAGTAACCAATTCTTTTTCTCGTGAAAATCTGAATTATGAATATGGAACAGTCAAAAACATTCATTACGGAGATATTCATACGAAATTTCAAACTTTATTTGATATTAATTGTGAATCAGTTCCTTTCATCAATGAAGAAATAGATATTAGTAGAATTTCGGATGAAAATTATTGTAAAAATGGAGATATTATATTCGCAGATGCTTCAGAAGATCTAAATGATGTTGGTAAAAGCATTGAGATTATAAATACCAATGGAGAAAAATTACTTTCAGGATTGCATACTTTATTAGCAAGACCAAAAGAAGATATTTTTCATTTAGGTTTTAGTGGTTATTTGTTTAAATCTAATTCTGTCAGAACCCAAATTCAAAAAGAATCTCAAGGCTCAAAAGTTTTAAGTATTAATGTTGGAAGAATTTCAAAAGTTGAATTGTCTTTTCCTTCTGTAGAAGAGCAAAGCAAAATATCATCGTTTTTGGCTTTACTTGATGAAAGAATTCAAACCCAAAGCAAAATAATTAACGATTTAAAAACTCTAAAAACAGCCACTGCTAAAAAAATATTTTCGCAAGAATTTAGGTTTAAAGATGATAAAGGAAATGATTTTTCGGAGTGGGAGGAAATTTTATTAGGAGAAGTAATGTCTATTCCAGAAAAAACAAAAGCTCAAAATATTGATAAGAACAAATTACTTACTGTAAAACTTCATCTAAAGGGTGTCTTGAAAAATGATAATACTGATACTTTATCATTTGGAGCAACAAATTACTTTATTAGAAAAAAAGGACAATTTATTTATGGAAAGCAAAACTTGTTTAATGGTGCGTTTGACATAATTCCAGATGAATTTGATGGCTTTTTATCTTCAGGAGATGTTCCTACACTAGAGATAAATAATTCCAAAATAAATTCTTCATTTCTTTTATATTTAATGGGAAGAAAAGAATTTTACAAACCTTTAGAAGATTTTGCAACTGGTTCAGGAAGCAAACGAATACACGAAAAAACATTACTTGGTATCAAAATTCCATTCCCCTCGCTTCCCGAACAAACCAAAATCGCTAATTTCCTTTCCGCTATCGACTCAAAAATTGATATGGAAACCCAACTTTTGCAAAAATTAGAAGAACAGAAAAAGTTTTTGTTGCAAAATATGTTTGTTTAGAATGTTAAACAAACATTTGCTGTAATAGGTATTTCTTTTGCATTTCCAGTTGCTCTAAAATTGATTTTTCTGTTTGGATTTTTTGGTCTAGGGAAGAAAGAAATGCTGAAATTTCTTTTTGTTCTTTTATTGATGGCAATAAAATTTCTAATTTTAAAAGTTCTGTTTTCGACATATTATATCTTGTACTTCCTTGTGCTAACTTTTTTATTTCATTCCGAACGACTTTACTTCTAAATAAAAAACGAGCAAATTCAGGTAGCATTTCGTTAAATGAATTTAGTCTAAATCCAAAACAAAAACTATTGAGATACACATTTTTTACATCTTCTAACAAAACAGAACTCATCCCAATTTCATCAGGAGTTTCAGAAGAAATTGTAAAAAAGATATCCCCATATTTTACACTATTTTGATTTTCATTTTCTGAAACATTTACGTATCCACAATTTTCAATTGCGATTTTGGAAGAATCAAAAATTTGCTTGTATTGGATGTATCTTTTTCCATTACCAAAATCTTCTTTTGTTTTTCCAGACAAACCAGTGAAAGTATATCCCAAATCTCCAAGCCTTACTTTTTTCCAATTTTCGAAATTAGAATTAATTCTTATTTTTTGTTCCGATAAAGAATCATTAAGACTTTCAATTAAGGATTTAAGATGTATCAGTATTTTGATTGAACAGTCAATCCTTTCAGATATTTTTGCCAAGAAAGTTGATATTTTCTCTTGTTCTTGATTAGTTGGTAAACTCAATGAAAGAGAAGCTAACTGACTTGAATATAAATGCACTACAGAAATGCCTTGAGCCAAATTTGCTATTTCCATTTTCTTCTTGCTGTTCAAATAATAAGATAAAAATACTCCATCATTTTTGGATTTGATAATATTCAAGTCTCCTCCTAATGCAATACCTGGCTTCAAAACACAGGAAGCCGTAGCAATATCTATTGTTGTTTCTCCAGATGCTGGGATGATAACATCATTTTCTTCACTTAATACTAAAGCCGATTTATCTACATTAGTTCTAGATTTTATTTCGTTAATGACTTCTCTGTAATGTGTATATAGTTCGCCATATCTTATACATTCAGTAATTCCATTTTCTTCAATTTCACTTTTAGAAATCCCTTTTCCTTTTGAAAATGTAGCAATCTCCCCCAACTTCTTAGTTTCCCACTCTTCGGTAAACTCTGGAAATCTCAAATTTGGGAACTTAGCTACATTTTTATTATCTTTTTGTATCTTGGTCATAGTATTATCTTCTTATTCAGCATTAGGGATTTAATCTATTTGCTTTTTTGTTTTTATTTTGTACCTTTGCATCAGCTCAGTAACCATTTCTTTATTGGATGTAAGTGTTAAAGGAGTATAAGAAGCCGTTTAGTTCCGCTAAGCGGTTTTGGCTTTTATATACGTTTCGTATTCTTTTAACAACTTCCTTTTTCGGTGTTCTGTTTCAATATAGTAAGCTGTTATGAACATATAATATCCTCCTCTGTCGGTTAAAATCACAATATAATTTTCAGATTCATTAAACAAAACAGTACGTTCATCTTTTCCTCTTACATTTTTCCAGATGAGAATTTCTTCGTGTTCACAGTTTTCTATAACAAACTTTGGAAAACGTATCCGTTCCATTCTTCTAAAATCAGGTTGTCTATTAGCTTCGTCTTCTCCTTCGTGCGTAATGTGATAAAATGTACGATGCATTCCGTCTACTTCCGGGTATTTTCTCACAGATACTTTTAGACCTTCATAAATAGGGTGTGCTTTGATAAAATCGTTATGAAAAACCGAATAAACAGCGTCAAAATAGGTTGAAAAAACTCCACCATATTCGCCAAAAGATATCAATGCAGGAAACACTAAACTCATACAAAATAAGGTTTTTGTGGTTTCCAAATAAAAACATTGAACTTTCGCTCTTTCAATAAAGTAGATTTTGTTAAAGAATATTTAGAGCGATGTTTAATGAGATTGATTAATTCATTTTTAGCTTTACTATTTGATAATTCTCTATTTACATAAGCAGTAGCACCTACTAATAAATCGGCTAATTGCAAAATTTCCACTTCGTGAGATCTTACCTGTTGTACTTTTTTAATAATTTCTTTAGAATAGTCGTATTTGTCATTCCTTAAAACCTGTTCCAGTTTGTGAACTTTTTCTTTACTTCTGGTATCTTTAATGTCTATGTAAATATGATGAGAGTTTTCAGGATTCAAGATAGCTTTCAACATTCCAAAATACATCTTATAGTAAAATGTATCGTGTGTATGAATGAACTTTTCATAATCTATTGCAGATTTATTAGAAACTACAAGCACCCTAAACTGCAAGTCATCATCATCAAAAAAATAATTGATTACATCTTTGTAATACTCGATTTTTGATTTTGAAACTTTGTTCCATTTTAGCTCATAGTAGGTTCGATTGTCATTATCATTCTTTTTATTTTTAGGAATAAGGTTGTGTTTGAGTTTAAAACTATACAATCTTTCAAAAATTTCTTCCTTCTTTTCAATCGGACAATAAACAGCCCCGATAACCATAACAGGCTCTTTGTCATTCTGTAAATGACAACTTTCATCGCAATATATATTGATTGTTGGCTTCATTATAAAAAATTAAAAAACAAGTCCCAATTCTTTGAAATACACATCAATTTCTTTGTCCAATTCCGCTCGCTTGGCTTCCAAAGATTTAATTTCCTGCATTACAACTTGGATATCGATTTCTTCTTCAGCTTCGAAAGTATCTACATAACGAGGTATATTAAGATTATAGTCATTTTCTGCAACTTCTTGTAAAGTAGCCAAATGACTGTATTTCTCAATTTCGGTTCTATTACGATAAGTTTCCACAATCTTATTGATATGCTCTTCACGTAACATATTTTGGTTCTTAACTTTCTCGAATTCTTTACTTGCATCAATAAATAGGATATGGTCAGGATCTTCCTTACATTTCTTAAACACCAAAATACAAGTCGGAATACCAGTTCCGTAAAAAATATTGGCAGGTAAACCAATTACAGCATCTAAATAATTTTTCTGTTCAATAAGATATTTTCGAATATGTAATTCTGCCGAACCTCTAAACAAGACACCGTGTGGCAATACAATAGCCATTGTTCCGTTTTCAGCAAGATGATGAATCATGTGTTGTACAAAGGCAAAATCTGCTTTGCTTGCAGGGGCTAATCTACCGTATTGACTAAAACGTTCGTTACTAAGATGCAGAGGATTAGCACTCCAGTTGGCTGAAAATGGTGGATTTGCTACAATGGCTTCTGCTAACAAACCTTCGTGTTGAGGATGTTCTAAAGTGTCTTCCTGTTTGATATCAAATTTCAGATAATGTACGCCGTGAAGTATCATATTCATTCGGGCAAGATTGTACGTTGTTCGATTCATTTCTTGTCCATAGAAATTATTGACATCTTTTACTTCTCTTGCTACACGCAGTAATAATGAACCTGAACCACAGGTTGGGTCATATACCGATTTTAAACGGTTTTTACCAGTCGTAACGATCTTTGCGAGAATTTTAGATACTTCCTGAGGGGTGTAGAATTCGCCCGCTTTTTTTCCTGCACCACTGGCAAACTGACCTATCAAATATTCGTAAGCATCACCCAATACATCAAGTTCTGTATCATTCAATTTGAAATCAATTTCGTCTAAATGCACCAACACTTTTACAATAATAGCATTTCGGGCATCTGCTGTTCTTCCTAAATTATTACTATTTAAATCCATATCAGAAAACAGGTCTTCAAAGTCTTCTTCACTTTGTGTTCCCATTGTACTTAACTGAATATTGGTCAATATCTTCTGTAAATCTTCAAGAATAAAATTGTTGCTCCCGCTATTTCCTCGTTTAGCGATTTCACTAAACAATTCAGATGGTTTTAAAAAGTACCCTAAGGTTTCAAGAGATTCTTCTCTAATAGCTTCAATGTATTCTAAGCCTTCGGCTGTGTTTTCATCAATATTTCTGAATTGGATTTTATCTTTTTCCAAAATGGAGTTCGCATAAATTTCCATTTTTTCAGCCAAATATTTATAAAAAATAAATCCCAAAATATAATCTCGGAATTCATCAGCATTCATTTTTCCACGCAGTGTATTGGCTATATTCCAGAGCTGTTGCTCTAATATTTTCTTCTGTTCTTCTGACATTGAAATAAGCGTTATTTGATTAGGGATTTATTATCCTTAAGAATCTACTAAAATAGTAAACTTTTAGATTCTAAACATTATGCTTGCTATA
This sequence comes from Empedobacter sp. GD03865, assembly GCF_029840775.1. NCBI lineage: Bacteria > Pseudomonadati > Bacteroidota > Flavobacteriia > Flavobacteriales > Weeksellaceae > Empedobacter > Empedobacter sp. GD03865. The sequence goes on along the minus strand of NZ_JAOCDF010000003.1, from coordinate 39,390 downwards.
AAAATGATGGATATTTAAATTGGTAAACTTACTTTAGATTTTTTTTAAAAATTTCTTTATTGACAATGATGTCATCTGTTATAACTTTCTGCCTTTCTTTTTCTTCATCCGTTTGGTAAACTGTCCTTCTTCGTAATCCTCGCCCTGTGCATCTGGCAACAGACTGAACAATCCCAAATCGGAGCTGTGCGAATGTTCATGCGAGATAAACTCGAAAAGGTCTTTTGTCGGTTGGTGGTCTAATGTGTCCGTATTGGAAACAGGGTTATCCTGTGTTTTCAGTTCGGGTTTATTTCCGTTGTTCCACCAATCATTAAATACGTTTGCCGACAAATTTCTGTCTAATTGTGAGCCGTTCCAAACGGTACGGCTTTCGTGGTCGATGAAAGTTATACCATAAATCCGTCCGCTGTCGTTCCTGCGGACAATGGTATTGATACCTTGTTCTACAAGTTGCTTTTTAAAATCCGTTTCGCTGTTTGTAGTATGTATAGCCAATTCGATGGTATTCTTTAATACTGACCTCGCAGGGTTGGTTTTCATTTTCTCTTTGGAGTGCTCAAAATGTTTTTGAAGTTCTGCAACGCCTGCATCTTTTCCAAATAGTGATGCCTTGAACGGATTGCTTGCCTTATTTCCATTCTCGTCCAATGCCACGTATACCAATCCGTTTACGGGCTGTCCGTTCCGCTCTCCTTTAACTTCTTCAGCTGTAATGTTGAAAAGTGACAGCAAAACATTGTAACCACCCATAGTAGAATAGCTATAATACTTTGGCAGATGCCGTACTACCGAAGCAATCTGACTTTTAATGTCGCCTTTCTGCTGTTCCACCTTTTTGAAAATCTTATCAGCTTGTTTCTGTTCCTGCTCGGTGGCTTTGTGCAGGTTGTATTTCGTTTCCAAATCCCGACAGATAGTCATTGAACGTGGATGGTCGTAATCATCGGGGATTTTCTTGCCGTCAATGCCTACACAGGTTGAAACAATGTGTATATGCGTGCGGTCAATGTCCGTATGTTTGAAAACGATATACGGCTGATTGCCGTAGCCCATACGCTCCATATATTCCTGTGCCATTTCGGTAAACTGTTCATCGCTGACCTTGTCTTTTGGGTTGGGGTTCAATGAAATATGCCGTACCGTTTTCTCCGTTTTGATGTTTGCCGACAGGTACGGCTCAAAGCACTTGTTAAAATACGTTACGGAATATCTGCCATTCATTGTGTCGGGTATCTTGTTCAGCAACAAAACCGATCCGTTTTCCCTGTCCACTTTCTGCTGATTGTACAAAATCGCTCCGTACATATTGCTTCCCTTTCCGATTTTTGCGATCATAACTTTATTCTTTTTTCAGATACTTTTCTTCAAATTCCTGTGTTAAACGGATGACTTCCTTAGTGACTTTTACCAATTCAATGGTTTCTTTTTCCAATTTAAAAAGGTATGTTCCTGCTTTTTTCTCTGAAAAATTGCGGTACAATATCTTCACAACCTGATTATAATTTGTTCCGATTGCTCGGAATTGGCTAAAAAATCGGGTCAATTTTTCGTGATAATCTATTGCATCCATATCAATTTTTACGGTCTTTACCGTCTTTTGAAAGATGCAAGCCGTAATAAAATGTGCCTTTACACTTATCCCCGATTGGTCAAAGAGGGCAAGAAACTTGGCATTATCCTCTGCATTCAGGTTGATGGAATACCGATGAACCGCAGGGTCAATCTTTGGTTTCCTTCCTGTTTTTTTAATCTGTTTTCTGTTTTTCTCTTCCATAATAATCCATTTTAATTTTACACAAACGAGCGACTTCGGAGCCGTTTCCAGCCCCCTGCAAGGGCAAGTGCTCTTGAGGTACGGAAATTTATTTCGAGGACCTCAAGAGATAACTTGCTCTGAACAGGAGTTCAGAAAAATCCGTTTTGCAAACGGATTGGAGTTAGCCAAAAAAATCAGTCGCTTCAATTACAAAGTTCGACAAGACTATTTGAATAACAATTACTTACAGTTATGCCAAATAAAGCCAATGAACGCCAAATAGTGCCACTTCTATACGGATTGGGATTGCTTTTATTTTCTTTGTGTGGTTAGTTGGCTGATTGGTTATATCCTTATTAAAGTAACTAAACAGCATAAATCCTGACAGCTAATCTGCGTGATTGAATGCAGACTAATTATAAGTTTTTGAGTTAATGAACTAGCCAATTAAGAGTATGCATGTGCATAGGTAGATAGTTGGTTACATAGATACAACTGTATATACAGCTGATTGCTTAGTTAACCAAACAGCTAATTGGATATAATACTAAAAACAAGCGATATGATAAACGAAGAAAACAAAAAACAGCAACCCGAAAAAGAGGATTTCTCTATTGAAAATTTCCTAACTGATGAAAAGAAACAACCTTTGACGGAACAACATGCAGTAACACATCGGGCAGATTTTGCCAAACCCGAAGTAGACGAGGAAGCACTGATGAACATAATTGCAGGGGAAGATCCCGAGGAAATAGCAACAGAAACGGAACAAACCAAACCGTCAGCGAAGACCACGAAAAAAAGTACCTCCAAGCCAAAGAAGCTGAACAAAGAGGACTATTGTGAACAGTTTTTTAAAATTCCGACCACAACTGCAAGCAAAGGAAAATCGGTCTATGTACGGCAGGAACACCACGATAGGTTTAACAGGCTTACCAACATTATGGGCATTGACAAGCTGACAATTTATGCGTATCTCAACAACATTATCGAATACCACTTTCAGGAGTTCGGGGAATTGATTAGCGAAATCTACAACGATAAGCACAAACCGTTGTTTTGATTGTGGTGCGGTGTCGGGAGTGGTGCGTAGCTCCCTCTTAAAATTATTTTCCAAAACAAAAAAACAGAAAAAAAAGAAAGCCATTCTAACAAGGCGGACAGGCGGAAAGACCAAAAGGAAACGGAATAAGTCCCGAAGGGTGGCAGGGGAAACACAATAACTTGGCGAAGCCACCATATTTGCCCTGCCATTATGCCGTAAGCTTTTGGTTGGGTGGTGCGGTGGATGTCCGCCTTAAATTTGCAACCTTTTTATTCTTTTTTGGGAACATAATGCCTCTGAACGCCAAATGCAACCTTTGACGGCAACATCAAAGCTATCTATTAAAATAGCTTCTACTTTCGAGGCTTAAACGACGTGATATGGAAATAACAGTTTTAGACATTCAGATTTTAAATGCATTGCACAGGGAAGTAAAGGAAGTTTCTCAATTGATTTTGGAAATAACTGCACCCTACAAAGCACTGCAACAGGCAACGAAATGGCTCGACCAACAGGAAGCCTGCCAATTACTCAATATCAGTAAAAGAACATTGCAGACATATAGGGCAAAAGGAATTCTTGGGGCAACGCAAATCAATCGGAAAACATATTTCAGATTGTCCGAAGTGGAGTTACTTATGCAGGGAGAGCGAACATTAAAAAAGCAAAAGAAATGAAACAGATTGGAAATTCAAACGAGGATATGCTTGCCCTGCTCGAAGCTGTGGTAGGTATCAAAAACGAACTGCTGTATATCAGGGAATATTTCCACCCACTCTTAAAAGGAGAAATCTACCTGTCAGGCGAACAGGTTTGCCAAATGCTACACATCAGCAAACGGACGTTACAACAGTACAGAGATGACGGACTGATACCCTTTATTAAACTCGAACGGAAAATCCTTTTCCGTGAAAGCGATATTATCAAGGTGTTGGAAAATAACTATCAGCGTTAGCCGTAAAATGGATGCTTTGAAACCGTAAACATATCAGTCAATTAAAGAAACAGCCCACTGCTTAAAAACAATGGGCTGTAATATTTATGATTGAGGCGTTTCTGATTCAGCAAGAACTTCGACTCCAATGCTTAAAAGTAAAGCTTCATATTGTTCACTGTCTTTTTCTTTGATTTTATCTAAAATGAATGTTGCAGTTTTTTTCATTTCAGGTATATCAATGGGGGTCATACCTTTTTCAAACAATGCTTCTAAATGTGAAAATTCATTATTTATTCTGTCTGTTAAGCTTGAAGCTTGTCTATTCCCTCCAAAAAATCTTATTAGTTTATCGTCTTTTTCGACTGCATTTGGATACTTGTAATAAAGAAATGCTTCTAAAAACTTTCGTGTATTGTTTCCGAAGTTGTAAAATAAGTTATGTTGGATTTCATCGTCAGCATTGGCTGTTGAACACAAATAAATTTGATGAAACAAAAAATTAAATTCAGTTACATAATCCTTTAAATAACGTGGCATTATTTTGATTTTACTGCTTTCTTTTTCTCGTGTAATCAAGAAGTATGCACTCTGGTTTTTATTTAAAGCACTCGGCAAACGTTTCAAGTATTTTAGAAAATCAAGGTTGTGTGTAGAAATGAATATTTGTTCAAACTCTTGTTTGGCAATAATTTCAGCATTAATAAGAGAATAAACGAAAAAAATGTGATTGCTATCTAAACTTGAAATTGGATCATCAATCCAAATGATTGGTTTGCTTCCTTTGGTATCAACATCTTCAAGTTTTGCCATAAAGTAACAAAATGCAATCAAACTACATTCACCTTCGCTTAGGTGGTGTGCTTTCTTTCCGTTTCTTACTATTTCAAATCGTATTTTTTTACCGCCTGAAACATCTGCATCTCCTAAGGCTTGTAATGTTAGAAAATCATGCCCGAAGAAATTGTTTAGATATTCATTTACTTTCAACGCTCCTTTTTCTTCATCTTTCATCAGGCGTTCTTTATCTTCAATCTGGGTAATCTGTTGTCTAATTTTCTCTTCTACAGCTTGCTTGCCCTGTGTTTCGTTTTCAGAAGTTTCTTTCAATGTCTGTATTCTTGCGGTTGCATTCGAATATTGAATTGTTGTTACAAAATCGGAGACTTCACGTAATTTCAAAAGTTTTTTTGCTTCTGTTTGTTCGCTACCCAAGGAATTACTATACCCGTTTGCTTCATTTTTATATTTTTCAAAAATTTCCCAACACCATTGAATTCTCTTACTATTATCAATAATATCAATATATTCTTTAGTATTTAAAAGGTCATCTTTTCGTTCTTTAAGGCTTGTAATAATGCGATTTAATTCTATTTTGATTTTATCAACGATGTTATGTCTTAGTGAAATTAATCTATCTAAATCCGAATGAAATTTTGAATAAAAAGCACTTTTGTCGATTTGAAGTTGTGAATCAACATCGCGAATTGAATTTTCAACTTGAGAAATTAACACATTGATTTCTATTTCTAATTTCTCAGATTCTTCGTCAAAATGGCTGTCCAGTTCGTTCCAACGATTCTCTGAAATATCATTGCCACAAAAAGCACATTGTTCAAGTTTATCTTTGTGTATTTGTCGTCCATCTTTAACCCAACGATTAAGAATAGCATCTTTCAAAAGTTGCTCGATTTTGTTAGAACTGCTGATTGATTTCGTAACAAGTTCTTTCGCTTTTGTATTAAGCGTGTTTAAATCTAAATTTGGTTTTACAATTGTGGGAATATCTGCATTTGTTCTCTCATTCAGTAAATTTTGTTTTTCTGTTATTTCGGTATCTGTTAATGGTAGAAACGAAGTTTCTAAAACAGTGGAAATATCATTTTGAAGTTTATTGATGTTATAATTTTGGTCACCAAACTTTTCAGATTTGTATTTTATTCCGTTAGGGTTGTTAGTTGCTTTATGGCTTAGTTGTTGGCTCAAACTACTGTTCTCTGTTTGATACGCTTGTAATGCTGTGTTTGCAATTGTTGTAGCGTTTTTAAGTTCAAGATAAAATCCAGTTTCGTTTGCTTCTTCGTTGCTACCTAAATCATGTTTTAATGTTTGTATTTCTTCTTCAATGGTGGCATTACCTCCAATTATTGCAAATGGGGTAATACTTTCATCCGAATTCACAATGAAACGAAGGTTGTCTTTTACAAAATCTTCGTTAAACACTCTGATTTTCTTTCCGTGTGCCGTTAGATTATTTTGCGTTGTATCTGCAATGTCTTGAATGCTTACTTCAAATTGTGGATTTTCGTATTTATCAGAAATGTTGCCTATTTCTAATGCTCTTACTATTCTTGAAAGAGTTGTTTTACCAGAATAGTTACGTCCGTATAAAATGTTGATTGGTTTAAATAAAACTATATTATTTCCATCGTCGCGAATAGCTGTGTCCCAATTGAAATTTTGGAAAACAGCAAGGTTATTGATTGATTTGAACTTCGTAATCATTATGGCATTATTCTGAATTTATGATTTAAGTATTACAATATGGATGAAATACGAATATAATGAAATATAATTATTTATTAAGATGATGGAACTTCCAAATCTATCATCTGAAGAATATTATATTAAAGTTGAGTAATGAAAGACCGTTCCATACCCTTGAATTTATGGGAAACCTTTTGCATATCCTTTCCGACTTTCTCGTTGAGTATCTTGGCATAAATCTGTGTGGTAGCAATGTTCTTATGTCCTAACATCTTGCTTAAACTTTCCAGCGGAACACCCTCACTCAAAAACAAGGTAGCAAATGTATGACGTGCCAAATGGAACGTTACTCTCTTTTCTTTTAGACAGTCAATCTGTTGGGATATTCTCTTTAGGCTGTCATTGCAGACTGTGTTTGATGGTACAGGGAATACCTTTCCATCCTTTGAAAATCCCGCATATTTCTCAATAATCATTTTAGGAATATCCAACAGCATCACGTTTGACGATGTGGCTGTCTTTTTCCTACGTATGATAATCCATTGGTTGCCATCAAAGAAATCCTGAATATTGCTGTTTCTAAGTCCTTTCATATCTGAATAGGAAAGACCTGTAAAGCAACTGAAAACAAACAGGTCTTTAACCAATTCGTCTTTCTTTTTCTCGCAGTTGAACGTTACGAGCTGTTCCAATTCGTTCCGTAGCAGATAGCCACGGTCTTTGTCCTTTTTAGTATTCTTGTATTCGCTGAACGGGTTGAAAGCAAGATGTTTTCTACTCATTGCCAATCGGCAAAGCGTAGTAAATCCAATCATATACAGCCAAATGGTGTTGTGTGTCAAGCTTTGGTCGTCACGCAGGTAGTAATCAAAGTCCTGTACAAAACCAGGTGTAAGGTCATTAAAGGACAAATCGGAATAACCGTATTTTGTAAGTGCAAAATTTCGTAGGTGTTTTAAAAGTATTTTGTATTTACTGCGTGTGCCATTTACCCGAAGTCCACTATTAACCTTTTTCTCATAGTCCAATAGGAACTGTTCATAGAATTTGAAAAAGGTCAGTTCTCCGCTTTCCATCCCAAGAACGGCATTTTTAAGTTTAGCACTGTTTACAGCCCCCTCATTCTTTAGAATTTTGGAATAGCATTCCTCAATACCCGAACGAATTTTGTCAAGTTTCCTGTTTGTGTCTTGTGCTTCTCGGCTTTTACCCAAAACCCTGCCGTACTTCAAATCCCAATTTGTTGCGGAAATATCCAGCTTGGTACTGAATGCAGACTGTTTGCCGTTTACGGTAATTCTGCACATAACCGTAACTTTTCCGTTTTTCTTTGGGGCGTTCTTTTTAAGGTAGAACAATACCTTAAACGTTGATTTTTTTGTCGTTTCCATACTCACAATTCTTAATGATAAAATTAAACCTATGTGAGCTACGGAACAATATGAAAAACTATGCAAAAAGCTGAAATACAGTATTTTAAACGATTATTTCTAATGTTTAAAAGTAACGTTTTAGTAACCTTACTTTTGCCAAACCTCGCTTTTTACTGCTTTTTACCTCATTACCAAAAAATCATAAAACGGCTGTAAAGTCTTTATTTACAACCGTTTTGACTGTTATTAATCTTTGATGTATTTTTACTGAAACTTTATTTTAAAAATCTATTATTTCTTCTCTGTTTACTTATTTTTAATAGCTGTGTATTAGAGGAAGATACTATTCAAATTGAAAAAACAGAACAAGAAAAGAAAACGTTTGCTATTTTTTCACAATCTTCAAACATTCAAGGAAAAAGTAATAAATCTGCTATTGATTATGCAAATGGTTTTTCTATCTTAATGCAACGATATGATAGTATACACAATACTAATATATCAGGACTTGTAAACACTACGAACATTGTCGAACATAAAAAGAACTCTTTACAAAATGTTATTGTAGAAAGTAAAGAATTTTACATCGAAAATCGATTACATTCACAAACTATTTTTGATGAAAATGGAGATATATGGGTGATGTATCCTAGAATTAAAAATAACTCAGTAGATGGTTTATTAATTGCAAGCTATACTGATAATGGGACCAATGTCTTTTTTAGTTATGTGAAAAAGGATAGTGAATTGTATATTTCGAACGTAAAGTTATTTCAAGAAAAATTTGATAAACAAATCAATAATTCAATTAACAAAAAAGCTAATGGAGATAATTGTGGTTTTGAAGGTTTGCCTTCTTGTGATTTAGACGAGGTAATAATAACTCCTAATCCAGGTGGAAGTGGTTGTTCAAATTGTTATACTACACCTCCTGAAAACAGAGGAAGTAGTGGTTGTTCTCAATTTGTTGAGTGTATTGACAATCCTCCAGGCGGTGGAGGAGGTGGAATTATTAGTCCATTTAAAACTCCATGTGATAAGATAAAACCTATTGGAAAAAATGATAAAAGTAAAAGTTTAATGAAAGATTTAAAAATTAAAACCTCTGAAAATAAGGAACATGTTTATATTTTAAATGCTGATGGAAATAATATAAATGAAACTCATTTTGAAGGAAATGAAGGAGAAGCTGGTGTAGATTTTAATTTTTATGGTCAAATAGATGGTTTTTTACATTCTCATTTTAAAGGTTTACCCCCTGTCTTTTCAGCTGATGATATTTTAAATTTAACATATTTATATAAAAATGGATTTATTAAAGATGCAAATTCCTTTGTTTTTGGTCTTGTAACAGAAAATACTCAATATTATATTATAATTGATGATTTTGAAAGTTTTGATAATTTTTCAAATATCGTTATGATGGGCGGAAATGAAATAAGTGACTCTGTGTACGACTACTACAATCTTGTATATCAAAGCTCTGGAATTAAAGAATCTAATAGTGTTTCTACGAATGAATATTTATTTCTTAAATATCTAGAAGCTCAAAAATCAGGATTGAAATTACTTAAATCCGATTCAGAACTAAATGATTGGAAACTATTATCAAGTGCTACAAATGGTAAAATAAATGAAACAAAATGCAATTAATTATGTATAAAATTAAATTTTTTATATCTATCATTATTATGATAATATCTTTACAAGTTCATTCTCAAACTTTAAAAACAACATCTAATAGTAATAACCTAAATAATAATATAGATAACTTTATAGGGACTTGGTATTGGAAAGATAATGGTAAATCTTTGAAAATAATTTTTAAAAAAGATAATATAGATCTTCCTATGTATGACAATGTAAAAACAGATGTTTTAATAGGTTTTCATAAATACATTTCTAATAATATAGTTGTTGAAAATTCCACTCAATACATTAACAGTCGTTTTACTGATAAGAAGTCTACTATTTTAGGAACTACTTATGAATCATCTAATAAATTAGAAGGAACAATAAAACATGTCTCTAAAAATAAAAGTTTAAAATTTAAAATATTATATATAGATTCAAAACATATAAAACTAGAAATGTTAGAGAATATTAATAGAATTAGAATTAATCAATCAAAAATCAGCAAAGAGATTGACTTACCTCAAAATATTATTTTAACAAAAGAATAGTCACATTGAATACATTTTTTTTGGCTTAGGTTTGAAACTTCTGTAATTAATTGGACGAATTTACATTATATTGCTTTTATCGTTTTGCTTTCTAGAAAAATAAAAGTTTAAACAGGTTTAATATAAAGACTATAACACCTTTTATGTTAAAGTAAAAGGTGTTTTTTTATAGAAAAAAATAGACTCACAGTTCTGTAATTTTTGTTATGCTTCATTTTAAATAAAAAGTCGAAATTGCACCTAAACAAAATACAAAAGCTATGAACGACAATAAAAAATCTCATTGGGAACATATATACGAAGTAAAAACTCCAGAAGAAGTGAGTTGGACACAAGAAAAACCAGAAACTTCTTTAAATTTTATTCATTCTTTTGGAGCTGATAAAACAGCTAAAATTATTGATATTGGTGGTGGAGATAGTAAGTTGGTCGATTTTTTATTGGAAGAAGGATATGAAAATATTTCTGTTTTGGATATTTCTGCAAACGCGTTGGAAAGAGCAAAAAAGCGTTTAGGAAATAATGCAGAAAAAGTAACTTGGATTGTTGCTGATATCACCGAATTTGAACCTACGGAACAATACGATATTTGGCACGATAGAGCAGTTTTTCATTTTTTAATAGAAGAAAATGACATCAAAAAGTACCAAGATTTGGTCGCGAAAGCTGTAAAAAGAAATATGGTAATTGGAACTTTTTCGAAAAACGGACCATTAAAATGTAGTGGTTTGGAAATAAAACAAAATGATAAAACTTCTTTAACTTCTACTTTTGAAAATAATTTTGAGAAAATAGATTGTTTTACAATTGATCATAAAACGCCGTTTGATACAATACAAAATTTTATTTTTTGTAGTTTCAACAAAAAATAAAATGCGTTAGGGATAGTAGTGGAAATCCTTTTTTGTAGACGCGGTGTCTACAAAAAAGATTGTAACGAATAGCCCGCTCAAACGCTAAAAATATAAAAATCATCTCCTTAATTCAGGAGATGATTTTCTTTTTTTAAAACTTTATTGTATTCGATATTTCCTTTTTTAATATCATTTAAAATCCATTTCAGTTCAGCATCCGTACGCTTAATTTTATCTTGCAAATTAGGTTGAATAACTTGGTTTGGATAAACACCATGCGCCTGTTCATCTCGCTTTTCAATAGGAGAAAGATAAACTGTACCAACCGAAATTTTGAGTTTGGAATTGGGCAACGTAAATTTTGGCATCAACCCAGCAACCGTTCCATTAAAATCTCCTCCCGTTTCTTCACCTACAAAAAATGCTCGATTTTTTAGTTGAAGATTAGCCGAAATCAACGCCGAAGCAGAGTAAGAACCACCATTTATAATGACATACAAATTGTGGTGATACACGAGCTCTTTATCTATTTTGACATGCGAAAAAGGCATGTGCAATTCGTATTCATTTTTAGCATTTTTTGACGTCGAAAAATAAGTATAACCCGATCCCAACCAAAGCAACGGATAGGAATAAACGGGAAAAAGATTGTACAACGACTTGCCAAAAGAGGTTTTGTTCGCGACGATTTTTTCACCTAAAAATGCCTTGGAATCATCGACCAAATAAGCGTATAAATAGTGTGAATCTTTTAGGTAACCACCACCATTGTTGCGTAGATCGAGAACTAAATTTTGGACTTTATGATTCTTGATATCCGTAAAAACTTCTTTATATAGTTCGCGTATTTTACCTTTTCTAAAATCTGTTACTTTTAATACCGCTATCGTACTATCATTCGTAGGAAAAGCCAAATCTTTAGAATAGGTTTTGGAGCTTTTAGAATAACCATATTTCTTTTGTTTTATCCTTACTTTTCGCTCAACTTCTTTCTGCTCTTTTGTAATTTTTGGTGTTTCTGCAACCTTTTCACTTTTAGGTTTGGGATAAGTGCGAAATGTTTTTTTTCGGATGATTGAATTTCCCATTTTAAAGGTTAATTCAACCGAATCTTTAATTCCATTTTCTAAAGTAAAATAATTAAGAAAAGTTCTGTTAAACACATTATCCGAAAAAGTTTGATTTTCACCATCTCCATAAATACTTTTTTTATATTTATCGTATAAATACTTTGTAGAAACACTATCTATATAAAGCAAAGCCGAACCTTGATTAATCGGATTGATTTTACTGTAATCTGCCACTAAAAAAACTGAATCATTTTGCCAAAAAAAACTATAATCACTAAAAGCAGATTTAGATTCTTTGTATTTTTTTTCCTTACTCTTTTCTATTCGTTTATATATCGGATAAATATCTGTATGACCATGTTCTAAACTTTCGAAAATCGGAAAAAACTTGACATAAAAATCATTTGGTTTCAATGGTTGATGAATTGTTTTTTTTAGGCTATCAAATTTATAATCAATTTGTTTTTGAGAAGTGTATAAATCTAATTTTGGATGATATCTTTTTAGTTTTTTATAAACAAAATCTACATCTTTTTTCAATTTATTTGCAGGAATCTCTTTATCAATATGTGCATTGTATTTCTCTACAGAAACACAGCTGCATATCAACAAAAATGACAAATAAATTAGAGTAGATTTTAATTGCATTGAGGATAATTAAATGAATAATAAGTTACAATATTATTTCACTTCTTGATAAAATTCTTCGATAAAATTTTCCATATACTGATGACGTTTTAAAGCAATTTCTTTTGCTGTTTTGGTATTCATCAACTCTTTTAATTTAAATAATTTATCATAAAAATGTTGCACGCTAGAAGCGTCTTTCGAATTATCGTACGGATTATATAAAATACTACCTACACTTCCGCCATATGCAAAACAACGCGCAATACCAACCGCTCCAATTGCATCTAAACGATCAGCATCTTGCACAATTTCAGCCTCGATAGTTGTTGGTTTATTTCCTTTACTAAATGAAACTTGCGAGACTATTTCCAATACTTTCTGAATTGATTCTTCCTCTACATGAATTGATTCTAAAAATTTTCTAATTAATTCCTCCGATTTATCAACTCCATTATGCAATTTATAATCACCGATATCATGTGTCCAAGCTGCTAATTCAACCAAAAAAGAATCTGCATTTTCAGTTTCTAAAATCTTCTTCGCATTTGTCACCACACGTTCTATGTGAAAATAATCGTGTCCTGTTCCTTCATCTAAAAAAGTTTTTTTGATATAAGCTTGTGTCTGAATAAGTATTTCTTGTTTGTTCATTTTTTAATAATCTATTTCACGCTAAAATAAAAAACTTCAATAACAATGTTATTGAAGTTTTAAATTAATAGAAAAAATACTGTTCTATTGTTTTACAATTTTCTTAGAAACCGATTGTTTATCTGTTTTGATATTAATAATGTAAACACCTGTCGGTAAATTTGAAATATTAATTTGTTTCTTATCCGAAGACGAAACTTTTTTTCCGGTCATATCAAAAATATCTACAACTGTTATTTTTTCAGTTGTCTGTACATTTACAATATCTTTTGCTAATGTTGGATAAACAGAAATCGATTTATCAACAGCTAACTCATCTGTATTAAGAGCTCCAGTTGTTCTACCTGTTATCAATACAGTAACATCCTGATTCTTTTTAACTCCTGCGTTATCTATTAAATTTCCTTTATTTGAAATAATAACTTTATATTTTGCTCCTTTTGTTGGAGTCTTTATAAGAACTTGTTCATAATTATCTACTGTATTATCTCCTTTGATTGCAGGACCAGTAACATTATTTAAATCTAATTTCCATGGAAAATAAGTAACATTTGTAGAACTTTCTACTACTCTTAAATCAAAATCATTAATCAATCTTGAAGACTGATTATAAAATAAATCATTTATATTTTTAAAATAAGCTGCTTCTGGGTCTATCCAGGAAATACTTGCTTTCAAAGGTGTTCCATCGGAAGTTATTTCATACACTATATCTGTACCTGAAACTTTTGATTTTCTTTCAAACAATTTTGTATCATCTAATAAAACCTCTGCTGCTTTTTTAGTATTTAATAATCCCCAACCAAAATAAATATCTGGTCCATCATTATCTCCAGCCTCATCAGCAGTATGTAAAAGTAGTGTTTTAGCTTCATCTCCAAAAAAAGTAAATGTAGAATTATTATTTACTAATCTTTGTAACTGAGTCAACATTCCCATTGCCCCCGTCACAATTGGTGCAGAAAAAGATGTACCACTTCCTATAATAAATACATTATTTTGTGTAGGATTTGATGAGTCATATGAAGGAGCAATCAAAGAATCTCCATAAGTAGAAATATCTGGTTTAATTGCTCCATCTTTACGAGGTCCAACACTTGAAAATGTTGCTCTATTATCTTTTGTTAATGTCGTAAATTTATAATCAGTAGTATTCGGTAATTTAACCGCTCCTACAACAATGATATTTTTAGCCAATGACCCCCAACCAATACAATATGCATCATTAATACAATTTTTTGAAGGTATTACTTCCGATGCAGTAAAAGGTGTCCAAATCCCATCTTTGTATTGGAATTTTGGATTAGTATCAGAGGCATCTGGTCCCGAACCATAATAATTACCTGCTGATTTAACAACAATATAATTTGGATTATTATAAACCGTCTTGTCAAAATCAGCATCAGAACTATAATAAGATCCACTCAAAGTAGCACTGGCGTCCTTAACTAAATCTTGATAATTTGTCATATTAAAATACCATCCAGGACCTAATTTATCTGTCTTAGAATAATAATTATCCCATCCTAAATTTACACCATAAGAATGATTAGATAAATTTTCTTTTGCATTTAAAAGCTTCTGTATATTGTTTCCATTTGTTGTTGTATTAAAACTGCTATTTTTTATTTTAGCTTTTGTTAATACTCCTTTAGCTGCATATTGTGGGTATCCATTAAATGAAGCTCTACCTTCGGCTGCAATAAAACCTGATACAGAAGTTGCATGATCAGATATTGCAGTTGCTCCATTTTCGGTATCAAATAATCTGCTTGAATTTCCATAATCAAGATCTCTAAACTCAATATGTGTTCCTAGCGCTGCCCCTCCGTCCATTACTAGTACACTAACATCTTTCCCATTCAAAACAAAACTATTAATACCTTCATTTTGTAACTCAGTAATACCCGCTCCTGTATTTGCTCTAATATCATCAGTTTGGTAAAAAAAAGGTGAATCTTCTATAAAACCTGCGAGATTAGAAATTCCTTTTGATTGATCTACAATTACAGATTTAGCATTCTTATTCTGTAGACTATTAAACTTCTGTTCATTCTTTAATTGCTGCTCTTCCAGTTTTTTATAAAAAATCGCATTATTATCCTGCGCAAAAGAAGCTGACAATCCAAATAATGTAAATAATAAAATAAATGTTTTCTTCATACTATGTTTATTTATGTAATTTTATTCACTAATTATTGAAGGAGTTATTGTTGAATCTCTTATAATTAGTGTATCATTAATTTTAATATGGTCATCATTAATAATCACCGAGTCTATATCATTTTTCTTATTAAGCTCAGTAGAATTGGTCTTACATGACAATAATAATGTAAGTATCATTAATGTTAAATATTTCATGAAATTGATTTATACAAAATTAGAATTAATATCTGAATACTAATTCTAATTCATATTATTATTTTTTTGTATATTTGCACCTCAAATTTGTAAAACGGGACGAGTTCCCAAAATAATTAGTTATACTATGGCTACAAGAATTAGATTACAAAGACATGGTCGTAAAGGAAAACCATTCTTTCACATCGTAGTTGCTGACTCAAGAGCAAAACGTGATGGTCGTTTCATCGAAAAATTAGGTACTTACAACCCAATTACTAACCCTGCAACTGTAGAATTAAATGTTGATTCTGCTGTAAAATGGTTACAAACTGGTGCTGAGCCAACTAATACTGCTAAAGCTTTATTATCTTACAAAGGTGCTTTTATGAAAAAACACTTATTAGGTGGTGTTGCTAAAGGTGCGTTTTCTCAAGAAGAAGCTGACAAACGTTTCGACGCTTGGTTAGAAGCTAAAGGTGAAAAAGTTCAAGCTAAAAAAGACGGTTTAACTTCAGGTGCTGCTGCTGCTAAAGCTGCTGCATTAGAAGCTGAAAAAGCTGTTAATGAAGCTCGTGTAAAAGCTGCTCAGGAAGCTGAAGCTGCTGCACAAGTTGAAGAAACTCCTGCTGAAGAAGCAGAAGGTACAACTGAAGAAGTTGCTACAGAAGAATAATTTTTAAGTTCAGAGACGTTCCAAATGACAAAAAATGATTGCTACTATTTAGGTAAAGTTACAAAGAGACATGGTTTCAAAGGTAATTTAATCATTCACTTGGATACAGACGAACCAGAATTATACGATACTTTGGAAGCAGTGTTCATCGAGCAAGATGGTACACTGGTTCCATTTTTTTTCGAAACTTCTCAGCCTTATCAAGGCACAAAATTATTAGTAAAATTTGAAGATGTTGAAGACGAAGATGTCGACAAATTAATCAATCGCGAACTTTATTTACCTCTAAAATCATTACCAGAACTTTCTGGAACAGATTTTTATTACCACGAAATTGTTGGTTTCACGATTTATGATCAAACAAATACAGAAGTTGGAACGATAAAATCTGTTAACGATTCTGCTGCACAAGCTTATTTTGAAGTAGATGCAAACGGAAAAGAAATCTTAATCCCGATGATTGATGAGTGGATCTTAGAAGTTAATCGTAACGAAAAAGCAATGCTTATCCAAATTCCAAACGGATTATTGGAAATTTATTTGGGGTAACTTATCCATTATAAATCATTTATTTACTTCTATTTTTTGATTGAATTTTTCTAATTGTAAAATCCGGAATTTTCGACATTATATTTATTGTCAATTTCGTACCTTTGCAAACTCAATCGTAATTAAAAAATGGAAGAAGAAAAAAAATCATTGAATTTTATTGAGCAAATCATCGAAGATGATTTAGCCAACGGGATGCCGAAAGAAAATTTACGTTTTCGTTTCCCACCAGAACCAAATGGTTATTTGCATATCGGGCATGCAAAAGCAATCTGCTTAAACTTCGGTTTAGGACAGCGTTACAATGCGCCTGTAAACTTACGTTTTGATGACACTAATCCTGACAAAGAAGAGCAAGAATTCGTAGATTCTATCCGCGAAGATGTGAAATGGTTAGGTTTCGAGTGGGCTGAAGAACGCTATGCTTCTGATTATTTCCAGCAGCTTTACGATTGGGCTGTTCAATTAATTAAAGAAGGAAAAGCGTACATCGACGACCAGTCTTCAGAAGTGATTAATGAACAACGTAAAACACCTTTTGAACCAGGAATTGAATCTCCTTATAGAAATCGTTCTGTTGAAGAAAATTTAGATCTTTTCGAACGAATGAAAGCGGGAGAATTTGAAGAAGGAACACATGTTTTACGTGCAAAAATAGACATGACTTCTCCTAATATGAACATGCGCGACCCTGTTATGTATCGTATTTTGAAACGTCCTCATCACCGTACTGGAGACACTTGGAAAATGTACCCAATGTACGATTGGACGCATGGAGAATCTGATTATATCGAAGGAATTTCACACTCATTATGTTCATTAGAATTCAAAAATCATCGCGATTTATACGAATGGTACGCGAACAATGTGGAACTACCAAATCAACCTCAAAAACCAAAACAACGCGAATTTGCTCGTGGTAATGTTTCGTACATGATTACAAGTAAACGTAAGTTGATGAAATTGGTTCAAGAAGAAGTTGTAACAGGTTGGGACGATCCACGTATGCCTACTATTTCAGGTTTGCGTCGTCGCGGTTATACGCCAGAATCGATTAAGAATTTTTGGAATACAGCCGGTGTTGCAAAACGTGATAATGTATTGGATATTTCGTTATTAGAATTCTCTGTTCGTGATCATTTAAATAAAATTGCTCCTCGTGTTTTTGCTGTTATTGATCCAGTGAAAGTGGTAATCGAAAATTATCCAGAAGGACAAGTGGAGGAATTAGAAATTGAGAATAATCCGGAAGATGAAACAGCTGGAACTCGTATCGTTCCTTTCACAAGAGAAATCTACATCGAACGTGAAGATTTTATGGAAGAAGCGCCTAAAAAATTCTTCCGTTTATCATTAGGAAACGAAGTTCGTTTGAAAGGTGCATATTTCATTAAAGCTGAAAGAGTAGAAAAAGATGCTGAAGGAAATATCACAACAATCTATGCAACTTACGATCCTGAAACGAAGTCTGGAAGTGGAACTGAAGCTTCTAAACGTAAAGTAAAAGGTACGTTGCATTGGGTTTCTGCAACAGAGAATATTCCGATCGAAGTTCGCGAATATGATCGTTTATTTACAGTTGAATCTCCAGATGCAGAGAAAGATGTTGACTTTTTACAATTTGTCAATCCAAATTCTTTAACTGTAAAAGAAGGTTTTGCTGAGCCTGCTTTGAAAGAAGCCAAAGTGGAGGATAAATTCCAGTTTCAACGTATTGGATATTTTGCTTTAGATCGTGATTCTTCTACAGAAAAGTTAATTTTCAATAGAACAGTTACCCTTAAAGATACTTGGGCAAAAGTCAATAAATAAAAAAAACTATTTCATTAAATATCAAGCTCGAACAAATTTGTTCGAGCTTTTTTTATTATATTGTAAAATACAAAATCAATCCCTTATATAAATGGATTACTTAGAGAATAAAAATTCGATAAAAAACTGGAATGAAGATGATCGTCCTCGCGAAAAATTAGCTTTAAAAGGGCGTTCGTCACTTTCTGATACCGAATTGTTAGCGATTATCATGGGAAGTGGAAATCGTGATGAATCCGCTGTAGAGTTAGCAAAACGAATCTTAAATTCTGCAAACAATAATTGGAATGAATTAGCAAAATATTCAATTGTAGATTTATGCAAATTCAAAGGAGTTGGAGAAGCAAAAGCAATTTCGATAATCACAGCAATGGAAATTGGAAGAAGACGAAATTCGCAAGAGATTTTAGAACGCGACAAAATTACTTCAAGCAAAGACGCAGCCATAATTTTACAACAACAAATTGGTGATTTACCAAACGAAGAATTTTGGGTAATGTTTCTCAATCAAGGAAATCGAATCATTAAAACTGAGCAAATTTCACGAGGTGGAATTAATCAAACCGCTGTCGATATTCGAGTAATTTTTAAACGTGCCTTAGAGTTAATGGCAACTGGAATGATACTTTCTCACAATCATCCTTCTGGAAATCTTACTCCAAGTCAGTCTGATATACACATTACTCGAAAAATAAAAGAAGGTGCCACTCTTTTAGATATTCAAGTTTTAGATCACATTATTGTTTCTCAAAAAGATTTTTATTCATTTGCGGATGATGGTCTAATTTGATATCTTTAAGCTTTATTGAAAACTATTTTGAGTCAAAAAATCATCATATTTACAGAAAAAATAACGAATCGAATTGAATATATTTTCGATTTTATTTTTCATAATTTTTCTGGAATTGACTACAAAACGACTACAGATTTTGATGAGTTTTCACAATCAATTTTACCAAAAATCAACTTTTCAAATCAATTTTTAGAAAATGAAATCAATTATAAAGTTGATGATATTTTATTGGAAACTACCATTCAAGAAAATGTTGATTATTCAATTTTAAACGAATTTGGGAAATGTTTTTATTGGCTTTCTCGTTATGAAGAATACATTGCAAAACCAGAAAAATTTGATAAACACAATCGTTTTTTAGGTTCGGATTTAGATTATTCGAAACCAATTGTAGATGAAATTTGTATTGAAATTCAAAAAAAGATAAAGTCTAAATTTCCTGAAATTTATTTTAAACAGAGAGTTTTCAAACAGATTAATACTCATGACGTAGATTATGCATGGAAATATCTTCATCATTCTCCTAAAATAAAATTTGGTTCACTTTCAAAGAAAATTTTAAAAGGTGATTTCAAAGAATTTCAGAATCAAATCAAAATTTTAAATCAGCAAAAAAAAGATCCTTACGATACATTTGATTATTTGAAAGTTTTAGCTGAAAAACATCAAATCGAAACAGTTTTCTTTTGGTTATTGGGCGATTATTCTACTTTCGATAAAAATCATCATTGGAAAAATAATGCTCAAAAAAATTTAATAAATAACATTTCAACTTGGGCAAAAATTGGAATTCACCCTTCTTATCAATCTAATTTTGATGAAAATAAATTAACAATTGAAATTAATCGATTAGAAAAAATTAGCAATCAACCGATAAAAAAATCACGTCAACATTTCATTAAATTGAATTTCCCTTACACTTATCAACAATTGTTAATAAATGAAATTTTGGAAGATTACACCATGGGATTCCCACATCAATTAGGCTTTAGAGCTGGAACATCTACTCCATTCAAATGGTTTGACTTATCAAGAAATCAACAAACATTGTTAAAAATATATCCTTTTGTCGCAATGGATGTTACATTGAAAAATTATTTAAAATTAACACCGCAACAAGCTTTAGAGGAAATAAAACGATTGAAACAAACAATTAAAGCCACAAACGGAACGTTTATAACATTATTCCACCAATCAAACTTGAACGAAGATTGGACTGAATGGCGAAAAATTTACGAAAGTATTTTTAAATGATAAAAAGAGTTTCTCGAAAAAAATTAGATGTTAATAAATATACCGAATGTCTCAACAAATCGGTGAATTACCGCATTTATGCCGAAGTTTTTTATTTGGATGCTTTAGTTGAAAACAATTGGGATTGTTATGTTTTGAACGATTATGAAGCCATAATGCCTTTGCCATATACAAAAAAAATTGGTATAAAATTTATTACACAACCAATTTATTGTCAACAATTAGGAGTTTTTCATCAAGAAAATTTCTCAAAAGAAACTTTTCAACTTTTTGAGAAAAAACTACATCGAAATTTAGTGAGAGCTTATGCTTTTAATGAGGAAAATACAGAGATGTTTGAACCGAAGGGACAGAAAAAGGTTAATTATATTTTAGATTTGAATCAAGATTATGAAATTTTATTTTCAAATTACAGTAGAAATAGAAAAAATGAAATTCGTAAAGTAGAAAAATCCAATTATAACATTGAAAAAGTTACTCAATTAAATCGATTTTTCAAAATAAATTCATCTTATGAATATTTGATCGCAAATAATTTAATAAACTATTCGCAAGAAAAAATTCAAAGTTTATTTAATCAAAAAATTATTAATATTTATGAAATTTTTGATCAAGAAGAAAATTTAATTGGTTGTCAACTAATCATGATTTCTAAAAATCGAGTTTATAATTTTGCTTTTGCAAGAAATAAGAATTCAAAAAGTAATTTTGGATCAGCTTACATAATAGATTACATTATCAAAAACTTTTCTAATTCAGAATTAACACTTGATTTCGAAGGTTCTATGATTCCTTCTATAGCTAAATTTATGCAAGGTTTTGGTGCTATAAAAAATCATTATACAAACTATTCTAATTTAGACTTTTTGACAAAGAAAAATTAATTCACGATAGCCATTTCCAACAGAAAGTTTCTTTGCTAAATTATGATCAATTTTATTTCGATAATCTATTTTTTCGACAATTATATTTTCACGTTTTAATCTTTCTTGAAAGTCCTGTCCATGCAATCTCAATAAATCTTTTTCACCATAATTTTTTAATCGTTCTTCTTCCGTCTTAAGCTCAGCATTTTCAAACGTATTATTTATTGGATGAATAGGAGTTTGAATCAAAGCTTTTCCTCCTTTTTTTAGAACGCGAAACAATTCATCAATTGCCTTTTTTTCGTTTGGAATATGCCCTAAAACATGACAACAAATTATATAATCAAATGTGTTATCAGGATAATTTATTGAAGTAATATCCATTTCTTCATCAGCAAGATTAATGTTAATATCAGCATTGATATAACGTAAATTATCGGTCTGTTTAAAAATATTTTTCAATGCGTCTTCTGGAGCAATATGCAATAATTTATTCGGTTTAACCAATAAATCTGTTTCATTTTTTATAAACTCTAACAAAACTCTTGTCCTTTCTAATGAACCACAATTTGGACATTCAGCATTTTCTCGGTTATCTATACCGTTTGATTTATCCAAAAACTTAGAAAAAGATTGTTCGCAACAATTACAATAAAAATTATTTCCTTTCAGAAATAATCCATTCAATTTCTTTAAATTTTTTCTATTATTAATTCTTATCTTTTCGGAAAATATTTTTTTATAAAATGTTTTAATTGCATTCATTACTTACAAACGTTAAGACTGCTATTTTATGATATTAAATTTATTCAAAAAAAATATATTTCCTTTTTACCATACAGTTTCAGATAAAAGATTAATTCATATCGATCAATTATATCCATTAAAATCTATTGATCAATTTCAACGTGAATTAGATTTTTTTCAGAAAAATTATGTCAATATTTCTATGATTGAATTAATTGATTTATACGAAAAAAATGGTTCTATTCCTCAAGAAAATTACTTTCATCTTAGTTTTGATGATGGTTTGAAAGAATGTTACTCTATAATTGCACCAATATTAAAAGAACGAAATTTAGATGCGACTTTTTTCATCAATCCAAATTTTATTGACAATCAAGAAATTTTTTATCGGTATAAAGTTGCTTTAATTTTAGAAAACATTACAGACAATAACCTTAAAAAAGAACTTTTAAATTATTCTATTCATGATCTTAAAAAAATTAATTCATTAATTTTAAAACAAGAAATAAAACTAAATGATGTTGAAATTTATTTGAATGAAAATGAAATTAAAACGTTAATTCATCTAGGATTTACAATTGGAGCCCACTCAATGAATCATCCTTATTATCGAGATATTTCTTTTGAAGAACAATTAAAAGAAACCAATGATAGTTTAAATTTCATTCAAGAAAAGTTTAATTTGGATTATCGAGTTTTTTCTTTTCCTTTTACAGATGATGGAGTTTCTATAAACTTTTTTAATACTATAAAATCCGATTTTACATTTGGTACGGCAGGAATAAAAAACGATGAGATTTCAACAAATATTCAGCGACTTCCGATGGATAATTGTATTTCTAACCCAGCAATTTTTATAAAAAAGAATCGTTATAAATTTTATATTCAGAAACTACTACAGAAGCATGTTGTTTCTCATTAATTAATTTTTAAATCTATAGAAAAAATTCTCTTTGGATTATCGTAAAGTTTAAGAATATTTCCTTCATAATTCTTTGGTGTATAAATAGCACACATTGTATTTTCTACATGATATAGATTTTTATGAAATTGTTTAGGAACTCCTTTTATAATTGCATTCAATATTTCAAAACGTATCTTTTCTGGCGAGAATGCATAATCATGCCAAATAACGATAGAGTTTTCATGAATCAGATGTTCAAAAACATTTTTTGTATCCGAAACTACAAAATCAAAACGATGATTTCCATCGATAAAAATTACATCAAATTTTTTATTCAATCCTGAAAAATCAAATTTAGTCGAGTCTCCTAAATGTTGTTTTATTTTAGATTTATCTTTTATAAAAAAACCATGTGCATTTTCATAATCTTGTGAAAAGTTATACGTTTTATAATCCTTTGTATCTAAATCTAACGTATTCAAATCATCAGCAACATCAATCAAATTAACAATACTTTCTCCTCTCCAAGTTCCAATTTCGAAATATTTACATTGTTCAAATTCTTTACACGCATTTTTCAGCAGTAATAAATCTGTAATCAAAGAACCGCCATCTAAAAAAGCAACTGTATCTAATTTTCCGTCAAAATTTGGAAATAATTGATCTAAAGAAACTTGATTTAGTCCTTTCTTATAATGATTTGGCGTTTTCTTTTCCCAATTTTCATTTTGGTCAATGATAATATTTAATAACCAAGGATTCTTACAAATTTGAAAAAATCCATTTATAAATTTTGATATTTTTTTTGATAATGACATTTTTAAATATTTTTTAAATACTTATTAAACAAATAATATGCGTATAATCCAGAAATTAAGAAAGTTATTAACATACCTAAAGCTGCTCCTTCTATTCCATAAAAAGGAATTAATAGCGCATCAAAAATAACTAAACAAACAATTGAGAGGATTGATACTCTTACATTCCAATCTGATCTTCCTATTGTACTATTCAAGTTAATGTATAATACTCTAAACAACATTGCTAAAACAACTGCTATTGTTGCAATAAAAAAAACTGTACCACCAGTTAAATAACTTTTATTGAAAAATAACTCGATTATAAAATCTCTAAGAAAATAACTTCCTAAAAGAATACTAATTCCTATAGGAATGAATAGCTTATAATAATTTTTGATATAAAATTTTAGAAAATCCTTGTTCTGACTATTTTTAATAATTCGAGGAAAATCGGTTTGAAATAATATAGTCGGAATAAATAATAAATTCATAGGCAAAAGAATCGCAACTTTATACAAAGCAATATCTTTATCTGTCATAAAAATCGCAATCATTCCAATATCAATCGAAAACAATAACTCTGAAGCGAAATAAGCCAAAGATTCCATTCTTCCATATTTCCACATCATTTTCCAATTCATTTCACTTAAACCACTTATTGATTGTTGTAAAATTGTTTTAGAATAGAAAAATAAACTAATAAAAGGTGTAATCGCCAGCGAAATCATATAACCAATTGCTCCAAAGTTGATGGTTAAGAAAAATGTAAAAATCAGTCCCAAACAGTTAATCAATATATTTAATGAAGCAAACTTTTTATTAAAACCATTTATACGATAATCAATTGTAAGATGTGATTGGAAAAATAAGCCCAAAAGACGAACAGAAAACAAGAGAATAATCCACAATAAATGATCAAATTTTATGGCATAAAAATTAGCAATTACAATAAAAAGACTACATAAAATAAGCTGATTAATAACACCATTTCTAAATAATTTTCGACTTAGGTCTTTACGTGTTTGTTCATTTTCTTCACCAGCACCAAATTTCATCAAAACCTGTAATGAACCTAATCCATTCCATGGCGTAACAAACCCAATGATAGATGCGATAAGTGTTATACGACCAAATTCATCTTGAGGAATCATTTTTACAATGAAAATGGTATTAATCAACATCACTAATTTTTCTACCACAAAAGATAAAAAAACGTAAAAACCATTGTTTTGTAAAAAGGATTGTATGAATTTGATTAAATCTTTCATTCTAAAACTTTCGTGTAGACATCATCAAATTGTTGAGCAATTTCTTCCTTAGAAAAATTATTCAAAACATAATTATTTAATTCCTTTGGTGTTGCAAATTCATAACCTTCTATCACCTCAACCATTGCTTTATAAAGTGCTGATTCATCATTTTTATTCACAATAAATCCAAAATTATTTGGCATAAATTCTTTAATTCCACCAACATCACTTGCGATAACAGGAATTCCCGAAGCAAAAGCTTCTATTTGTACACAAGGTTGATTTTCATAATTACTAAAAAGTACAAAACAATTCACATTTTTCATCTTTTGATTCACTTCAAAATGTTGTAATCGCCCAAAAGATTTTACAAAAGCAGACAAATTATTTTCTTCAACAAAATTATTAATCAAAGTTAAATCTCCATTTCCTCCAATCTGAAATTCAAAATTATAGCCATTATCAACTAACTTTTTAACAACATTCAACATTCCTAAAATATTTTTATGTTCATTTTCTAAATGCGAAAGATGTAAAAAAGTTATTCTTTTTATTTTACAATCTTCTTTTACCGAAAACAATTCTACATCCACAACATTTGGAATAATTTTTACAATTGTTATAGGATAAATTTTAAGTATTTTCTGTGCTAAATCATTTGAAACAGGCGTTAAAACATCTACCTTTCTAAGTATTTTTTTAATTAAAAACTTCTTGTAAAATGGAAATGAAATAAAACGTTCTGGAGAAAATCCTGTCCAATGCTCTGTTAAAACTATTGGTTTTTTGTATTTATTTTTCAAAAATAAAGCAACTAAACCTGCCGGATAAACAACATTGAGATGAATTATATCAAAATTATTAATCAAAGAAACTCCTTTCAGAAAAGCTATAAATTGTTTGATTAAATTAAACGGGCGAAAAAAAGATGGTTTAAAATAAACAATTATTTCTCTTACATTTTGGTTGATAGAATCATCTATTTCAAAATTAGATTTTAAATTTTCATCTTTTACTGCATGAACAAGCGTCACATTATTTAAAGTAGAGATAGAACGTAAATGGCGCTGAATAAAATCTCCATTATCTAAAAAAATTCTACTCGGATACCAAGATGCTAAAGCTAAAATATTTTTTCTCGAATTATTCACCTAACTTTTTATAACGTTTCAGTTCTTTCATTACAAAGTAAAGTTGAACCAAATAGCCCATTCCTGCAAAGAAAGAATATAGAGATAACGTCAAAAGTATGTTTTTATTTAGTCCGCCAATCACACAAGTAATCAATGTGACGAAAACCAAATAAATATTGAAGTATAGTGCGTAATGATTTTTCTTAATCACCACAACAATTTGCTGAATAGGATTCATTGCAGAACGACACAAAATCCAAAATGAAAGTATCCATGTCATAATATGTAAACCTCTCCATTCTGGTCCAAGCATCCACTCGAGAATAAAAATTCCGATACAATTCATCAACAAAAGAAAAACAGCAATTGCTCCAACGTTGTACAGCACCACTTTTTTCGATAAATCATATAATTGATGCGAACGATGATCAATCATTGCAGCAGATTTCTGAAAGAAAACTTTCGACATCGAATTGGAAAGCAACGTCAAAGGAACAACCAAAACTTTAGCTGAATTTCCCACAAAAGCTACATCTTCTTTCAAGAAATAAATCGCGATCATAATTGGCAATAAATTGTTAGCAATTGCATTCAACGATTCTGAGGGTAATGTATATTTTATGATTTCTTTGTTCTTAGAAATTGTTCGTTTAGCCAACCCAAAGTCAATGGAAGAAAATCGTCCTTTTGTAATTGAAAAATAATATGCACAAGACAAAATAGTTCCGAAAATTGTTCCATAAATCAATCCTGTTTCTTTGTAGCCTATCCAATAAAAAATGAACTGAAAAAAAACCGAAAACAGTGCATTAATCACAAATCCAGTTGAAATACTTTTGAATAATTTATACTTTGTAAACAACGTATTTTGTACATTGTTCCAAGCTGTAAATACCCCTGCAACACAACTTAAGAAAACAATAAATAAGGAGGTTTTGAATGTGAAAATTTTTTCTAAAATAGCATAACCCAAAAAGAATAAAATCGTTACAATACTACTCACTAATAATAAGGTTGTAAACAAATTTCTAATCGCTTTCGATGATTTTGAAATCACGAAAATATTCTCTAAACGAAATGTTGTCAAAATAGAAAGAATGGCCACAAAACTCAAAAAAGCATTGTAAGTTCCCGATGCTTCTGGACCATAAATTCGAGCCAAAATAATTCCGCCAATAAACATAATCACTTGCGCAATTGTGTTACCTGCCAACAAAGACAAAACACCTTTGGCATTCTTCGTTTTAAATTTTTCTAACTTCGCTTTCAATTGATATTTTCTTCATCAGCAAATCTACATAAAATCCTTAGCTTTGCATTTATGAACACAATAAAACACGTTTTTTTCGATCTTGATAACACACTTTGGGATTTCAGAAAAAATGCAAAATTCGCGCTAGATGAGCTTTACAAAAAGTATGATGTAGAAAATAGATATGGTTTTACATTCGAGGAATTTCATCCATTTTATCACGATAGCAACGAAGGTCTTTGGGCTTTGATTCGTGACAAAAAAATTACAAAAGAAGAATTACGTGCTCGTCGTTTCAAAGAAGCTTTTGATAATCTTGGGATTGATAATGATGCTCTAGCAAAGATTTTTGAAGAAGAATACATGGAAACGATTACCAATTACAATGAAGTGGTGGATGGAGCAATGGAATTGTTGGATTATTTGAAACCAAAATATCAATTACACATTATCACAAATGGATTTATCGAAGTTTCGAAACGTAAAATTGAAACATCAGAATTAAATGGTTTTTTTGATACGGTGACTTATGCAGACGAAATCAAAATCTTGAAACCTGATCCTCGTATTTTTTCTTTGGCAATGGAAAAATCTGGTGCTAAAAAAGATGAATCAATTTACATTGGTGACGATTGGATTGCGGATGCTGTTGGCGCAAAAGCTTTCGGAATGTCGGCTATTTTCTTTGATCGATTAGATGATAATTTTTCGATGGATGATGTTCCTACAATTACACATTTAGATGAAGTAAGAAATTATTTATAAACTTAAGGTTCAGAAATTCTGAACCTTTTTTATGTCAGAAAAAAATCTATTTTTGATAAAAATTACTCAACACTTATGAATTTAAACAACCTAAAATTTCCGCTTGATATAAAGTTTCATATTGCAACTTTTTCCAATGATTTTTCTGTAACGGACGCTAATAATCAACCTGTGTTTTATGTACGCGAAAAAATTCTTTCGTGGCGAGATGTGATTAAAATCTACCGTGATTCATCAAAAAAAGAAGAACTTTTTCAACTTCGTTCGAATAAAATCATCGATTTTCAACAAACTTTTACCATTACAGATGCGAACGGAAATGTTGTTGGTAAAGCAAAACGAAAAACTTTCAAATCCTTTTGGAAAGCGACTTTTCATATTTACGACGCAAATGATAATCATTTATTTACAATCAACGAACGTAGTGGTTTTACACGCATGATGGACGGAATGGTTGGTGAAATTCCCGTTGTAGGATTTTTCTCCGGTTATATTTTCAATCCAAAATATGTTTTAACTGATTTACAAGGAAGAGAAATGATGGAAGTATCAAAAGAACCTTCATTCTTTGGACGAAAATTTAAACTAAATCAATATCAATCAACTGAAAATGATACACTTTTTGTTTTGAGTTTTATCTTGATGTTAATTACAGACAGAGATCGAGGATAATTTTATTAAAAAAATATTTGCAGATTCAAAAATAGTCTGTATATTTGCAGTCCAAAATAAGAACAATAGTTTCTTATCAGGAATGGCCGAGTGGCGCAACTGAATAGCGCACTTGATTACGGCTCAAGAGGTTACAGGTTTGAATCCTGTCTCGGTCACAAAAGCAAAAGCTCATCAAAATTTGATGAGCTTTTTTATTTTAATACACTTCTGTTTCTTGTGGAATTTCTTCTACTTTTTGAGATTTTTTTGTCATAAAGAATATACAATTCCCAAACCATGTAAACCAAAAAATATAAAATCCGAAATGGAACGTCTTTTTCAATAAACGATGTGAGGTTTCAGTAAAATCGTAATAGCAATAAATTAATCCAATAATTCCCATAAAAAGGAAAATGAGAGGCAATAACAAACGTTTAAAACGTTTCGTTGTTTTCTCATTCCAAATGGATAATACAATAAAAATAACAGCTTGTATGACAAATAATAACAAGGCTGTTTTCCACCACGATTTCAGGATCGTATATTCGTTGTAAATAATTGTGATTCCAACTTTTCCGATAAATGACATTTTCGAAATCATTATTCCAGAAAGTAAAGAGGAAAATGCGAGGATCAAAACGTGAATAATTTTATTTTTCATTTTAATTAAAATATAAAAAAGCAACACCAAATATTAATCCAATTAGAATTAACATACCTACTACGGCATTATAACATTTATGCCAACCCGATTTATTTTGAGAAAATTCCTCAAAATTTAACTTCGGATTAAATAGTTTTAAAATAATATATCGAACTCTTATTCCAAAAATTTCTACTATAAGTTCACCAATCACAATAAAAATTATTTCAAAAATAGCTTGCATATAAATTATTTACAATCTAATATAAAACAAAAAAGCCTTGCAAATGCAAGGCTTTAAATATTTTGATGAATAATTTTCTTATAAATTTATTGAGAAATCCATTAATTTATTGAATTCTTTCAAACGTTCAGCTAAACCATCACGTGTTAAAGCTCCTAATGATTCTGTTCCAAATTTTTCACATGTTACAGATGCTAATGCAGATCCGTAAACAATTGCACGTTTCATGTTATCGAAAGAAAAATCGTTTGTTTTTGCTAAGTATCCAGAGAAACCACCTGCGAATGTATCTCCAGCTCCTGTTGGATCGAAAACATCTTCTAATGGTAAAGCTGGTGCAAAGAAAACTTGTTCTTCTTGGAATAATAAAGCTCCGTGCTCACCTTTTTTGATGATAACTGTTTTTGGCCCGAATGTCATAATTTTTTTAGCTGCTTTCACTAAACTATATTCACCTGACATTTGACGCGCTTCTTCATCATTAATAGAAATTACATCAACATCTTTGATTACATCCATTAACTCATTCCAAGCACAATCCATCCAAAAGTTCATTGTATCTAAAACAACCAAACCTGGACGATTATCTAACTGTGTCAACACTCCTTTTTGTACCAATGGATGTAAGTTTCCTAACATCAAAACGTCTGGAGATTTGCGATCTTGAGGAACAACTGGATTGAAAGTTTCTAAAACATTTAATTCTGTTGCTAACGTATCACGTGTGTTCAAATCGTTGTGGTATTTACCTTCCCAAAAGAATGTTTTTCCTTCTTTTACGATTTCTAAACCATCTAAATTAATTCCTTTTGAAATTAATAAATCGATGTATTCTTGTGGAAAATCTCCACCAACAACTGAAACGATTGCTGTATCCACGCCCAATAAAGAAGACGCCATACCGATATATGTAGCGGCACCACCTAAGATTTTATCTGTTTTCCCAAAAGGAGATTCTAATTTATCAAAGGCAACTGTACCAACTGTTAATAAACTCATTTTATATTCTTGATTAAATAGTTTGCAAATATATTGAATAGATTTGAATTAAGGCATAATGCCTATTTATTATTTTGTATCTAAACCTTATTTAACTTGTTATATATTAAACAAATACAATTAGATTCTTTCCAAAATCTATAACGCATTAGCCAAATCAGCAAAAGCAACTTCAGTTTGTTCTCCCGAAATCATATCTTTTACAGTCGCTTTTTGCTCTGCAATTTCTTTCTCACCCAAAAGAATTACTTTCTTAATTCTTTTTTTATCAGCATATCCCATTTGCTTTTTCATTTTTGCATCATCAGGATAAACCTCTGTATTAATTCCACTTTGACGTAATTGTTTTACCAATTTCATTGCCTCAGCAGCTTCTTTCGTTCCGAAATTAATGAACAATGCTTGGATATTTGTTGAATCTTCTAAAGCTGGGAATAAATTATTTTCTTCTAAAACTAAATATGTACGATCTAATCCAAAAGAAATTCCTACTCCAGAAATATCTTTCAATCCAAAAATTCCTGTCAAATCATCGTAGCGACCTCCTCCACCAATAGATGAAGAGAATTCTCCGATTTTCGCTTTCACTTCGAAAATAGCTCCAGTATAATAATCTAAACCACGTGCTAATGTCAAGTTCAAAACTAATTCAGCCGATTGTAAACCAATAGTTGTTGTATTTTCAAAAACAAATTCTAATTCTTCAATTCCTTTTAATCCAGTTTCCGAAGATTTTAAAATTTCTTTTAATTGTGCAAATTGAGTTTTATAATCACCGTTCATTGAGAATAAAGGTGATAAAATTTCGATGGCAGAATCAGAAATTCCTTTTCCACGCATTTCTTCTTTTACCGCTTCTTCACCAATTTTATCCAACTTATCTAAAGCCACTGTAAAATCAATCAATTGAGCCGAAATATCTGCTACTTCTGCTAAACCTGATAAAATTTTACGATTGTTGATATGAATTTCAACTGGCGTTTTTAATTCTGTAAAAACTGAATCATATAATTGTACAAAATCAACTTCTTGTAACAACGAATCCGAACCTACAACATCCGCATCACATTGAAAAAACTCACGAAAACGACCTTTTTGAGGACGATCGGCACGCCAAACTGGTTGAATTTGGTAACGCTTAAATGGGAAAGTAATTTCATTCTGATGTTGCACCACGTAACGTGCGAAAGGCACAGTTAAATCATAACGTAATGCTTTTTCAGAAATTTGCGCAATTACTTTTTGACTATTTTTATCTGTTAACAATTGCTCATCAACTTTTGCTAAATAATCGCCAGAATTCAAAATCTTGAAAATTAATCGATCTCCTTCTTCTCCATATTTACCTGTTAAAGTTGATAAATTCTCGAATGATGGAGTTTCGATTGGAGAAAATCCGAATAACACGAATTGTTTCTTAATCGTATTGATAATATATTGACGACGATTCACTTCTAAAGGCGAGAAATCTCTTGTCCCTTTTGGAATCGATGGTTTTTGAATTGCCATTTTTCTAAATCTTTCTTTTAAAGATGCAAAAATACATCATTTTGATTTTTAACTCGACATTTTGTTTCAAAATCATTGTTTTAGGATTGAAAATCATTATAAAAATTCATAAATCAAACTTCGTCAATCGTAAATCCTAATTAATATCGTAATTTTGCTTTTATGTATTTGAAAGAACTTAAAGCGCGACAATTCAAGAATTTTGATGAAAATAATTTCGAATTTTCACCAAAAATTAATGCTTTTGTAGGACAAAATGGCAAAGGCAAAACCAATGTTTTGGATGCTATTCACTATTTGGCTTTAAGTAAATCGTATCTAAATCATTCGGATGCGATGAATATTCAGTTCGATTGTGATTTTTTTATATTAGAAGGAACTTTTGATCGAAATGAATCTGATGACCTGATTTTTTGCTTGGTTCGTTCTGGTCAGCCCAAACAATTAAAGCGAAATTCAAAATCTTATGATCGTATTTCTGATCATATTGGACAATATCCTTTGGTGATGATTTCTCCTTATGACAGTGATTTAATCAAAGAAGGAAGCGAAGTTCGTCGCAAATTTTTGGATAATATTATTTCGCAATCGAATAAGCAATATTTAGCTGATTTGATGCGATACAATAAAGTTTTAGTTCAACGAAATGCCTTGCTAAAATACTTTGCTGCGAATAATACATTTGATTCAACTTCTTTGGAAATTTATGATGAAGAATTGATTCATTTAGGAAAAAAAATACACGAGGTTCGAAAAGAATTTATTCAAACTTTTTTGGATGCCTTCTTGAAATATTACAATGAAATTTCGGAAGGTCGAGAAAAAGTAAACATCGAATATATTTCACAACTTAATGATGCACCTTTTGAAACGGTTCTGAAAGAGGCTTTGTACAAAGATCGTTCGGCCCAATATTCGACAGCCGGAATCCATAAAGATGATTTGTTGTTTACGATTACCAATTATCCTATCAAGAAATTTGGTTCGCAAGGTCAACAAAAATCATATTTAATCGCATTGAAATTAGCCCAATTAGAAGTGATCAAATCTTCATTAAACATTACTCCTTTATTATTATTGGACGATATTTTTGATAAATTGGACGAACATCGTGTAACACAATTGATTAAATTAGTGAACGAGGAACGATTCGGTCAAATTTTTATCACCGATACACATCCCGAAAGAACAGAGCAAATCATTAAACAAATTAATTCTGAAAGTAAAGTTTTCCGTTTATGAAAAAGTACGAAAAAAGAAGTAATCAGCAAACGCTTGGACAAGCTTTGGAGCATTTCATTAAACAAAGTGGAAAGGAAGAATTGATTTGGGAAGTCAAAGCAGAAGAGGCTTGGCAAACGGTGATGGGAAAGTTTTTCGAGAAATATACAGATCGAGTTGAAGTAAGGCAAAGGATTTTGTATGTAAAAATTAATTCTCCTGCAATGCGACAAGAATTATTGATGGGAAAATCGAAAATTCTAGCTAATATAAACGAGGAAATTAAAAAGGATTTCTTAATTGACGTAAAAATATTTTAAATGCCTTACATAGAACATTCGAGTTATCCGAAACCTAATTTCATCAATCGAAACGCACATCTTTCTACCATTATTCCAGCGAAATTCAAGAAATATTCTGTTCCAGATTACACTAGAGAAAAAATGGAAACTGATGATGGTGATTTTCTGAATTTGGATTGGCGATTTCAAGAAAATAAAGACAAATTAGTTATACTTTTTCACGGATTAGAAGGCGATTCGAAACGAACGTATCTTAATTCGTGTTCAGATTATTTTTATGATAAAGGATTTAATATTCTAGCTTGGAATCATCGCTCTTGTGGAGGTGAAATGAATGACACTTGTCGTTTGTATCATCATGGATCAATTGATGATGTACACAGAGTTGTAGAAAAAGCGTTGAAAGAAAATTATCAAGAAGTTTATTTGATTGGCTATTCGATGGGTGGCGCTTTGATTTTGAATTATCTTGGAAGTTATGAAGTTTCGAATAAGATAAAATGTGGTGTTGTATTTTCTGCACCTATTTCTCTGAAATCTTGTGCTGATACATTAAAGATATTTCCGAATACTGTTTACTTTAAAAATTTCAAACGCACTTTAGTTCCAAAATTTAAAGTAAAAGCTAAACAATTTCCAGGAGTTCTGAATGAAAAAATGATTGATAAAATCAAAACTTTTGACGAAGTAGATGAATATTTTACAGCAGCTTTACATGGTTATTCATCCAAAGAAGATTATTACCATAAAGCTTCTCCTGCAACTGTTTTAGATTATATCAAAACATCGTGTTTGATTGTTAACGCTGCTAATGATCCTTTTTTAGGAAATGATTGTTATCCTATCGAACGTTTTAAAAACCATAAATTCTGCACATTTGAAATGCCAAAATACGGTGGACATTGCGGCTTCCCTTTAGAAAACAATAAACATTCTTGGGCTGAAATTAGAGCTTGGGAGTTTGTTAAATAACATAAAAAAAACAAAAACCCCGAAGTCTACTTCGAGGGTTTTTTGAGATTATCAATTTTATTAATTAACCCAACCAGGATATTGTGTCATATTCGTATTAACATTAATCGAATAAGACGGGATTGGGAAAACAAATAATTTATCTCCAGCCGCTACAGTAGAAACAGCTCCTGCAGGAACATTAGAGATTTTGTTCATAGGTAAATTATTACGTTTTAAATCATAAAAACGTTGTCCTTCACCAGCAAACTCTTTTCTCTTCTCAGTTAAAACTGCTGTTAAGGCGTCCCCTGAATAAGTAGTTCCACCTCTCTCTAATGCAAATGTATTAAGTTCAGCTAGAGCAGTTGCTCCTTGACCTGATTTAGCCATTGCCTCCCACTTGATAAATTTAGCTTCAGTTAAACGTAAAATTTTGATATTACCAATATTATTAACTCCTCCAACAGTTTTTCTATACTTGTTTATAAAATAACCACTAGGAGTATCAAAAGTACGTGTATCTTTTACAAATAAAGTCTTACGTATATCTCCATCATTGTATAAATCATATAATGATTGTCTTGCTAAAATTGATCTTCTTGCATTCAAACCTGCTTCAGCACCTGTTTTATTTGTTGGATCTAAATAATCAAATAACACACCCATAGATGTATTAACACCTGGGTTATTTAAAGCTGTTAAACCTACTTCCCAAACTGTCTCAGGTTGATTTTCAAACTCTCTCTCAGAAGCTCCTGTTGCACCATAAAAATAATTAACAACTTGACTATTTTTTAGTAAAGAAAAACTAGCAGGAGCGCTATTAATAGCTTCATTTGCCATAGATATTGCGTTTGCATAATCTCCTTTCCATAAATATGCTTTAGCTAATAATAATCTAGCAGATGTAGCTGATAAATATGCTTTACTTGCAGGTGTGTCATTAGAAGAATCAATCCCTTTTTTCAAATCTTCGATAATAGAATTGTATGTTTCTTCAACTGTAGATCGAGGTGATTTTAAGTTTGGATCAAAATTACCAGTATAGATAGCTATACCATATTCTTGGTTTTTTCCAGATGTAGGATTCTCTGCCCATCCCATTGCTAAATATAAGTGAGCCATTCCTCTTGCAGTATATGCTTGTGCTTTATATTTTTTAACTGCAGTAGTTTCTTCAATAGTAGCATTTAGCACAATATTAGCCTGAGCAACAACATCATACAACTCATTATAAGCAACTGTAAAATCTGAAGATGATGGTGTCCAAGATAAATTGCTCGTTGTTAAATAATAACCACTATTGTTTGTACTAACAAAAAAGTCATCAGATGCAAGACTACCAACAACTGGGATTGTTGACGCAAAAGCATCAGCAGTTGACATTTGTTGATACATTCCTGTTAATACTTTTGCCATAGTTGTCTCATCAGTTATAGGATTCCCTCCATTTGGCATACCAATACCGTAATCAGGAAATTGGTTCAAATCATCTTCACTACATGATGTAAAACCTAAAGTTATAGTAAATAATGATAATACAAATATATTTTTTTTCATTTTTTTATAATTTTTTAGAAGTCAATAGATAATCCAATTGAATAACTTTTCATAATAGGAGAAGTATAATCGAACACTCCTTTTCCTTGCCAGCCATAAGAGTAAGCATTAGAATTAGATTCTGGATCAAATGTTAATGTATCATCAAAAACCCAAGTGATTAAATTCTGACCTTTTAAATAAATCGTTAAATTATCGATACCTGCATTTTTTAATTTATCTCCAAAACTATATGCCAACTTTAATTCTTTTAGGCGAATAAAATCACCATCTTTTAAATATCTTGAAGATGCAGCTCTTGAATTTGTTCCATTCCCCCATGTTTGAATAGGATTTGAAGCATCTGTATTTTCTGGAGTCCAAGAATCATATAATGCACTCGATAATTGGTTATATGTAACAGAAGCACCATCAGATAAAGTGTAAGATTGCCAAGAGTCATAAACTTGATAGTCAAATGAACCTGCAAAAAATGCGCTTAATGTTATATTTTTCCAAGACATATCTGTTCTTAAACCTGCCATCCATTTAGGAAAAGGAGTAGAACCCTGAAAGAATTGTTCAGCTTCTGTTCTATTAGTTGTTGTAGCTGTTTTTGTCTCATCTGTCCAGTACAATCCTGCTCCAGTTTCTTTATCAACACCTGCCCATCCGTAAGTATAGTATTCTCCAAACTCACGTCCTTCTTGTATAGCTTTCATACCTCCTGCTAAATATCTGGCATCTGGATCTAACATTTTACCTACTTCTGATTTATTATAAGAAGCATTTGCTGTTAATGACCATCTAAAGTCTCCTTTATTAAATGGACGAACTGTCAAAATTGCTTCAAT
Source organism: Empedobacter sp. GD03865 (assembly GCF_029840775.1). Lineage (NCBI taxonomy): Bacteria > Pseudomonadati > Bacteroidota > Flavobacteriia > Flavobacteriales > Weeksellaceae > Empedobacter > Empedobacter sp. GD03865. Next base: position 2,344 of record NZ_JAOCDF010000003.1, on the reverse strand, counting down.
ACCTTTATTTTCAATTTCTCCAATATTAGTAAAACTACGATTAACTGGAGATGGAGTATCATAAGAAATTTCAGAAGGAAAAATAGCATCAGTTGTTAACTTTCTATAAACATCAACAGAACCACTAATTAATCCATTACCAAATCCATATTCTAAACCAATATTTAATTGTTTTGTTGTTTCCCATTTTAAGTCAGGGTTTCCTACATTAGATACAATGAAACCTTTGTCTTCATTATATATACTAGATACTCCCATAAAAGAAACTCCATTATATACTGACCCCCATGAATCTGCATAAGGTATATTTCCTAATTCACCATAATTACCTCTAATAGTTAATACATCGATTGCAGATGAATTAATATCTTTTGCAAAATTATAAGACGCTCCTGCAGACCAAAACCATCCTCCTTTATTATTTTCTCCTAAAGTTGAATTATTATCATTACGAACTTGTCCTGAGACAGTTAATCTATTATTAAAGATATAATTTAATCTTGCAAAGTATGAATATTGAATCCATTTTCTGTCAAATGATTCAGCCTCCATAATTGTTCCAGCATTTGACATTTGAGGCTTGGGAATTAAGAAATCTGTTCCATGAGCAAAAGCATATTTCATTTTATGCTCTTGGTATTCCATACCAACATTAGCTTGAAAATCATGAACCTCATTAATTACTTTTCTATATCCTAATGTATTAACCCAGTTCCAATCAAAATATTTAGAATCTGTTTCGTAAAGACGTCCGTTCACAGAAACACCATCTCCATACCAAGGGTTATACCATTGTTCTTCTGCTAAAGTTTGGTATTGTGCACCAAAGTTCGTATCAAAAGTTAAATCTTTAGTAAAATTATATGTTCCGTAAACAGAAGCTAAAAATGTATTAATATTACCTTGTATATGACTATATTCCTGTACTGCTACAGGGTTATGACCTCCTGCACCACCAAGATTAACGTTATATGAACCATCTGCATTGTAAATAGGTGTAATTGGTCTTACTGTCCATTGTGTTAACCAAGGGTTAGAGAAAGCCCCACCATCCATATAAGTATTATTTTTTACTGTAGTAAAATTAACATTTGCACCTAACTTAAATTTTTCTGATGCTTTATGGTCAAATGCAAGACTTGTACTCAATCTATCAAACCCACTATAAAGAGTTAAAGGGTTATTTTCATAGTAGCTAAATCCTGCTCTAAATGAAGTGTTTTCTCCACCTCCTTGAGCTGAAAAATTATATGTTTTAACCGTAGATGTATTTCGCTGTACGGCATCTCTCCAATCCGTATCAGTTACTCCATCCCATCCAGTATAAGTTTTAAAGTACTCCTCTCCTGCCTCTCTTGAAGTAGCTAATCCAGAATTATATCTTAATAAACCTCCCCATTGAATAAATTCTTGAGCATTCATGTACTTATTTTCATTATAAGCTTCGCCTTGAACAGCAAAATCGGTAGAAATATTAAATTTAGTAGCCTGATTAAACTTACCACGTTTAGTAGTTACTACAATAACACCATTTGCCCCACGAGCACCATATAATGCAGTTGCTGAAGCATCTTTAAGAACTGTTACAGACTCTATTTGATTAGGATCAATTGAAGACAATGGATTAAATGACGTCATTAAACCAGCATTATCTGCTCCTTTTCCAACAACAACTCCATCAATTACATACAAAGGATTTGTTGTACCAACAAAGGATCCTGCTCCACGAATAGCAATAATATTAGCTGATCCTGGTTGCCCTCCTCCTGTAGAAAAGTTTAAACCAGCGACACGTCCATTTAATACCTCATCAACAGAAGCCACAGGAGTATTTTCAAAAGCTTCTTTTTTTACTGTTTCGTAAGATCCAATCTTTTGTGCAGGATCTAATTTAATACCTCCTAATATAGTAACTTCCCCTAAAGAAATATCTTTAGATTCAGTATCATATTTTAAAGCTCCTAAATTAGTAGAAGTTACTTTAAATTCTTTTCCATTGATAATAATTGTATCACCAACTTTAGCATCAATGTTAAAATTTCCGTTCTCGTCAGTATACGCAACTTTATCTGTACCCTTTACAGTAACCTCTACGTCTGACTCTGGAAAATTGTTAGCATCGTTAACTACACCCGTAACTTGAGCAAAAGCCATTGTTCCTAATCCTAGGAAAGCTAGTAAACCCAAAGATGTTAATCTTCTCCTCATAGTTTTATATTTTATAACATTTTAGACAAAACTCTAACTTTTTTTTAAGATTTCCAAAAAGTTAAGTATTTTTTTTATTTATCAACATCTTTAAAGAAATAACTTTACATTATTATATTCAGTACCCGTTGTGCAT